>CAIXPS010000104.1 GCA_903921365.1 uncultured bacterium
ACTGCGATCAGCGTCTGGGTGTCTGGCGCCGCCGCGAACATCACATGCGCGCGCGTCATCATGTAGATACCGGCAGTGACCATCGTGGCCGCATGGATCAGCGCCGACACAGGCGTCGGGCCGGCCATCGCGTCGGGCAACCACACGAACAGCGGTATCTGCGCGCTCTTGCCCGTCGCGCCGACGAACAGCAGCAATGTGATCGCCACGATGATGGGAGAGTTCAACGCGCTCATGGCGGCAACCTTGCCAAACACATCTGAGAAGGTCACGCTGCCAAAGGTGACAAAGATCGCCATGATTGCGAGGATGAACCCCACGTCGCCGATGCGGTTGACGACGAAGGCCTTGCGACCGGCCTCAGCGTTCTTGATGTTGTTGAACCAGAATCCGATCAACAGGTACGAGCACAGGCCGACCAGCTCCCAGCCGACGAACATCAGCAGGAAGTTGTTTGCCATGACCAGCACCAGCATCGAGGCGATGAACAGGTTCAGATATACGAAGAAACGCTGGAAACGCGCATCCCCATGCATATAGCCGATGCTGTAGATATGGATCAAGGCGCCGACGCCCGTGACGATCAACATCATCGTGGCGCTTAACGCGTCAAGTTGCAGGGCGAACGGGACGGTCAGAGCGCCAACCTGTATCCACGGGATGCCAATGTCTACCGATATAGCAGCCTGCCCTGCAGACAGCCCGCCCACCTGCATAAATACATAGGCCGACACGACAAATGAGGCGACCACCATCGACGACCCAATGAGGCCGATCAATCGCTCACCCAACCGCTTTCCGAGTGTGGCGTTAATCAGCAGGCCCAAAAGCGGGAACAGGATTGGAGAAATGTATAAAAGCTGCATGGTTTTAGTACGGTTGTGAGCGCGGGATTACCCTTTTAACTGGTGCAAGTCGTCGACGTTGGCGCTCTTCTTACTGCGAAACACCGTTACGATCAACGCCAGACCGACGGCGACTTCTGCTGCGGCGACGGCCATGACGAAGAACACGAACATCTGACCGTCAAGCTGACCCCACTGATGCGCAAATGCCACGAAAGCGAGGTTGGCCGAGTTGAGCATTAACTCAACCGACATGAAGATCATGATGGCGTTGCGGCGCGTCAGAAAACCAATCACGCCCATTGAAAAAAGGATCGCCGATAGGAGAATGTAGGGGGAGACTGTGTTCATTTTTCCCTCGTCAAGACGACTGCGCCGATGATTGCCACCAACAGCAGGATCGAAGTCACTTCAAAGGGCAACAGATACGGGCCGAACAACTTGAGACCGATCTCCATCGGGCCGGCCTGGATCAGGTTCGGCGCGACTGTCGTGCTGTTAAAGCGGGTGATAAATACATACGCGGCCTGGATCAACAGCAGCGCGCCCAGGCCAATGGCCAGGGGACGTTGCCAGCGCAGGCCGGGCTGTGGCGCCGCCTGATTCAACCGCTCCGCACCCAGCAACATGATCACGAACAGGAACAGCACCATGATCGCGCCGGCGTAAACGCTGATCTGAATGATCGCCAGGAACGGGGCATTGAGCATCAGGTACAGGACCGCGACGGTGGCGAAATTGAGGATGAGGAATAACGCCGCATACACTGCGTTGCGACTGCTGAGCAGCCCAACTGCCGCGAGCACGCTGATGATTGCCAGGACGATGAAGACAATTAGCTCTGAAGTCATTTTTACACGCTCACGTCGATGGGTGGAAACGGCAGTATCGCTCGCTCGAACTTTCCGGCCGGCGTCGCCTGGGGCGTGCCTTGCACCCCGGCTGGAGCCGGTTCGAGCAGCTTATCCTTGGTATAGATCATGCCCTCGCGGGTGTAGCCGGTTGGGAACTCAATGGGCTCCAGAATGATGGCATTCGTTGGACAGGCGTCTTCGCAATACCCGCAGAAGATGCAACGCAGCATGTTGATCTCATAGGTCTTGGCGTAGCGCTCACCCGGCGAGAAGCGCTTGTCGTTGTTGTTTTCAGCCGCTTCGACATAGATCGCATCAGAAGGGCAGGCGGCTGCGCATAGCGCGCAACCGATGCACTTCTCTAATCCATCGTCGTAGCGCTTCAGGTGATGCCGGCCGCGAAAGCGCGCAGACATGGGCTTCTGCTTCTCAGGATACTGCACCGTCACCGGCTTCCTGAAGAACGTTTTGAACACGGTGGCAAAGCCCACCGGAATCCCGCCTAATCGCGAAAGGATGTCTCTTACAGATGACATTTCAATACACTCCCAATACAATCAACAACGCCGTCAGCATCACATTCGCCAGACTGAGCGGCAGCAACGCCTTCCAGCCAAACGCCATCAACTTGTCATAACGGAAGCGCGGCAGCGTGGCGCGCACCCACACGATGATCAGCAGGCCGATCAGCACTTTGACCGCAAAGTACACCAGCGAGAGCACCGGAAACTCATTGACAAACGGCCCCGACCAGCCGCCCAGGAAGAACGTGGCAAACAGCGCGCTCATGGCGATCATCTTGACATACTCGGACATGTAAAACAGCGCGAACTTCATCCCGCCGTACTCGGTCAGGAATCCAGCGGTAAGTTCCTGTTCAGCCTCGACCAGGTCAAATGGCGCGCGCGCTAGTTCCGCCATTGCGCAGATCGCAAAGATGCCGGCTGCGATAGGTTGGCGGAAGATCAACCAGCCCAGGATATTGCCCGGCTGCTGGTATTTGACGATGTCATTCAGGCTTGCGCTGGACGCCATCAGCACTACTGCGACCAGCGACAGCCCAAACGCCAGCTCGTAAGAAATCATCTGCGCCGATGCGCGCAGCCCGCCGAGCGAGGCGTACTTGTTGTTGGAGGCCCAGCCAGCCAGGACGGCGCCATAAACGCCGACGCTCAGGACCGCCAGCACATACAACACACCGATATTTAGGTCGCCCATCAGGCTGAACAATGGCCCGCTGCCGAACGGGATAACCGCAAACACGATCAGCGCCGGCACAACGGCAATCGCCGGCGCAAGGAAATAGACGAACTTGTCGGCGAGTGCCGGCGTAATGCTTTCCTTGACGATCAGCTTCAGGCCGTCGGCGACGGGTTGGAGCAACCCCTGTGGCCCGGCGCGGTTTGGCCCGATGCGCGCTTGCAACCGCGCAATAAAACGCCGTTCCAGCAAGGTGGTGTAAGCAAAGCCGGTCAGCGCGATCAAAATCAGCACGACCGATTTCAACAGAAACTCTAGTATTGGCGCCACTATTTTGTGCTCCTGCATCCCCTGCTGGGGAAGTCCTTTAGGATTGACACTTCATATTTCATACTTCACACTTGTGTCTCCGCTCGGCTTGCGCCGGTATGCCGCTCAAGCGGTCTCGGCTTCTTTACGCTGCGCGCGCACGTGTCCAGACAGCACC
>CAIXPS010000105.1 GCA_903921365.1 uncultured bacterium
CGCCAGCGCAGTATACGTTCCGGAGAGCGGATACACATGGTTGACGGTTGCGCCAGTATCTGTGAAACCGTCGCCATAGCTCCAGGCAAACACCGGATTTGTGATGTTGGTCGTGGCTGTCAGGTAGGTGATGTTGCCTAGTGTTGTCGGGCTACTGTTCGTGACTGTGATCGTATTGCCTGATACGGGTTGGCAGACGCCAGGAATGGTGATGTCATCCAGATGTATGTCATTGCCGTACCTGCTGACGGCCAGGATGCTGACCCGTAGAGATGCCTGATTACTATAGGCGCTTAAGTCGATCACATGTTGCCGCCATCCATATGGCGACTCGGTGCGAGTGAGTGGGATGCCCGCATTGATCCAGCTCGCGCCGCCATCTGTTGATACCTGCACCTGAGCGATGTCGCTGGAGCCAGGGTAACCGTTATCGTGGTACATCCACAACCACAGGCGCGGATCAGGCACGCCTGTCATATCGACGGGTATGCTGCGCGCTAATCGCGCGGCACTTCCGGAAGCGGCATTGTAGGAATTGAACAGCGCAACATTTGGCGCACTATGCGCCGCAACACCTGCCGGGAAGCGCGTGCCAACGTTGGTGAACCAACTCGGCAGTGCTCCAGTCGTATACGTGATGACATTGCTAATCCAACCTGTCGGCAGACCGGGCGCCGTGATGCTATCGAAGTTCACCGCAAACCCGCCAATAGACACATATCCAGGCGCATTGCAGGTCACAGGATCAACACTGAGCGCAAAGTCCTGCGTGCCGGGGCCGCTGAGAGGGCCGACGACTCGCGTCGCCTGCTGGTATCCATTCACAACAGCGGAAACGTTAAAAACGTAAGTGACACTGATAGGCAGGCTGACGCTATAAAAGCCGGTAGTTGGGTTGGTGCTGACGCTCCCGCCATAGTAACCGGCAATAGTGAGTGTGGCGCTGAGCGGGGCGCCACGCGCCGCATCACGAACCGTCCCTGAGATGATATAAGCAGGGTTGTTGGATGTATTTACACACTCAGGATAACGGAACGACCCGATGCGCGTCTGCCAGTTCGAGCCGGTTGTTGCGTAATACTCGTTGGTATACCAGAAGGTGCAATCGTCCAACGGGTCAATCGACATGGCGCTGTAGTCGCCCCAGCGGTTATAGCCGCCACTCTGTGATCCCGTTCCCGCAATGAGAGTGCTTTCACCGCGCCCGAGCGTCCCAAGCGTGTCGGTCATCAGCCGGCCTGCGTAGCGGATGGCAGGATACATTGAGGAACTTGCAACCGAATACCCAACGGCCATATTGCCCGTTTGGTCGACAGCCAGGCTGGGCATGAAGCGAAAAGCTGTATCGGGCGCAAAGGTGCCCTGCTGGTAGATCGAAGGCGCCCCGTTTGGATTGCGCACCTCATACCACCGGATGCCCGTTGTGCCGCCGGCGTCTACCGTATGCGTCGCCCACAACGACTCGATGGACCCGATGCGGCGATACTGAACCTGCATCATCAGACGGTCGTTCAGCAGGTCGACTTGCTCAGTGCTATTAAGTTGCGGCGCTAAGGTTGCATTGGCGGTGAATGAGTTGACGGCTAGTGTGGTTGGCCCGGTGAAGGTCGAATTGCCGGGCGTGTTGAAATCCACCTTGAGCTTCCAAAGGTACAGGCTATTTGGCGCAGCGATTGATGTGAAATACTCTGGCGACCCAGCCGGCGGGAGTTGACCATGCCACATGGCAGGCAGCAAGGTAAAGTAGGCCGAAGGCAGGTCAAAGTGAACTTCGCTCAGAGACAAGCCGGCATATAAACGTGATTTATCGAGCGCCCACACGCGCACCATGCCCCATGCAGTTGTAGCGACATCGGGAAACATGTTCGCCGACATGTAAATCGCATCCGGCCATACGGCGAACTTGGGGTAGTCGTTCATGTATGTCGCGCTGTTGATCGTCCCAACAGCATAGGCATAGCGCCACCATCCGCCGGTGAGCGGGTCGCCCGTCTTCGAAACGGCGATGCACTCATAGTAGGGTGGTATGGCGTTGCCCGATGAATTTGTTGCGAAGGCGAAGTCGCTGACCAGCCAGCGATCCGTCTGTGCGTCATACACGACAACCGGGTCGCCCATGTTGTTGGCATCACATAACCCGCCAGTGCCATTAAAGAAACTGTTCATCGTGAACGCCGCTGCAAGGCTCCCTGTTGTCTTGTTGAAAATGCCGACTGCGGTGTTCACCATCTGGATGTAATACACCGGTCCAACATCGCCGTTTGTGTCTGGCGGCCATCCGCCGCCATAATGCGAGAAATCCAGGCCTGCGAAGCTGCTGCTTGCAGACGGCATTGCTGCGGGGCTGTCGATCTGATCGGGTTGCGCAGGCGCTGCTGCGGCCGGCTGCGATGAGACATTGGGATTTCTTTTCAATGGCAGGACGGTCGGTGAGGATGTTACATTGACTCCCGGCAGTGTGCGTAGATCCACATCCAGCGACGACGGCATGATTGCGGTATCGCTACTGTATGGCCCAAGTATCACTGGTGGTGTGGCAGTCTGTGCCAGCGCATGGGCGGGTGTGACGAACATCGCGGCGAGGACGAACAACGCGATCAATGGAATGAGACTGCAGAAACCGACAAACGGCATGCGTTTATTCATACAGGACAAATCATACGCCAAAAAGAAAGGCGGGCTGTGTAATACAGCCCGCCTGAAGTGATCCGCGTAGCCGGACCGAAATTCGTTACGCCTTCAGAGCCTGCTCAATGGCGCCAACCACCGCGCCGTCTTCCGGCTTCGTCTTCGGCGAGAACCGCGTGACGACATTGCCATCCTTGCCCACCAGGAACTTTTCGAAGTTCCACGTGATCGGGCCGGCCGGTTCGACGGTCGTCAGCTTCGCGTATAGCGGCGCGGCGCCGGCTCCGTTGACCTCAATCTTGCTGAGGATCGGGAACGACACGCCGTAGTTCAGCGAGCAGAAGCTCTGGATTTCCTCCATCGTGCCGGGTTCCTGACCGCCAAACTGATTGCATGGAAAACCGAGCACGACGAGACCCTGATCCTTGTACGTCTCGTAGAGCTTCTCAAGCCCGGCATACTGCGGCGTGAGACCGCACTTCGATGCGACATTCACGACGAGCAATACGCTGCCCCGATAATCACTCACCGGCTTCTCATGACCTTCAGCCGTCTTTACTTTTATATCCAACACTGACACTGCCATAATAATTCACATTCCTCCGCTTCTGCATTACACCATGCGTTGCTTAGGCATTCCTGAGTGGAGCGAAACAGGGTGGAAACCCTTGGGTGTGATTGAGCATATCGAAATCCTGGTAAGCACACCCGAAGGGTTATTATGTGAGCTATGAACTCTGACTCTCTTATGCTTTCGAAGCACGCCTTGCTCCCCGCATTGCAGCAGCGCATCACCCGCCGCATAAAAGCTATTGCCGACCGCGACGCGCGATTTGGCTCGAACCGTGTGCGGGTGACTAGCTACATGGAGAACATCGGCTGGCCGGAGTTGTTCGGGTTCGATATGAACCGATTCCTCACAGACGCCGATTTCTCGATCGAGATGCAACTGCGCGAGAAAATCTTCTGGGCTGATAACAGCGACGATGACAGCGTCATCGATCTCAACGTACTTGCGACCACCGGCATGTATTACGACATGACGCTATTTGGCCAGCGCATCCATCACACCCCCGACGGTGTGCCGGTGTTTGACCCGCACCCGCTGGTCGAGGCCCCTGACCCAGGGCTGATTAAGCCCTTCGACTTTTACACCACTGGTGACATGCCCGTGCTCATCGGGTTGTATCGTCGCATGTGCGATCTGTCGGTGCGCGAGTATGGTGGCCTGCTGCGCGTCATCTTCCCGCACTTCCATCGCGGGCCGCTGGATGTGTGCGTGCAGATGCGCGGCTTCGACAACTTCATCGCCGACACCTTTGAGCGCCCCGATACAGTACATGCGTTTCTTGACCTGTTCTCCGAGGCGCGCCTGCGCTTTGCGCGCGACCGGCAGCATTTTCTGGGCGAGCCCGCTTTACCGGCGACCACGTTCGTCGCCGACGACTGGGTCAACATCCCGTTCATCTCACCGCGCATCTTTCACGAGTTTGTCGTGCCGGTGTACCGGCGCATCGCGGCGAACGAAGGCGCAGTGACTGGTTTTCACACCTGTGGCAACTTTGAGCGCGTCATCAACGAACTGCTGGCCGTGTTCCCGGACATCCATCGGATCGAAATCAGCGGTTGGAACGACGTCCTGCGCCTCGACGAGGTCGTGTCGCCGCAAGTGGGATTTGACCTGAGCATCATCAATACGCTTGTGCTGGCCGGGTCGGAAGAAGACCAGCGCCAGGTTCTCGAAAAGATGGCGCTGGTGAGTAGTCACCGCCGCGTGCAACTTTGTGCACAGGCGATGGTGAAGATGGTCAGCTATGACGACACGATCTCCCGTATGAACCGCTTCATAGCGCTGGCGCGCGAGATATTTGCGTCTGCGTCCCCCGCTTGAAGTAAACACACAACAGAATGAGCGCGATGCGCCCCGACCCGATCCCCACCCGCCCCGCTCCCGCCTTCTTAATACGTCGGAGCCGACGGATCGACGTCACGCGCCCAGGCCAGTATGCCGCCGCGCACGTTCTTGACCTTCTTAAAGCCCATCTGTTTGAGGAACTGCGCCGCCTGCCCGCTGC
>CAIXPS010000106.1 GCA_903921365.1 uncultured bacterium
CCCAGGTTGGTGCCGATTGGAAAATCGATCACCAGCGCGATCAATACATTCATCATGCGGTACACTATCTGGGACGTCAGGTTTACGTTTTTGGTTTTCACACATCAGAATGTATACCTGATGTCGTTTTTTTAGCCGAAAGTAAAGCAAATACAAAGTCGAATAATCGCAGTGTTAGCTGCGTCGCATTAATCGGATCAACATCGGAGCGTTGGTCAGTGGCGTGGTCGCCAAGTCAAAGTCATCAATGACACTCCAGTCCGTCGGGCCGTCATCGATCTCAAGGGTAACTGAGAACGCTGTCTCGCACCCCTCAGCCACTACGGGCACAACCATCTCCTAGTTGTACCCGTAAGTTTAATTCTGGCTCGCAGTGTCGCCATTTATGTCAGATCAGCGCCTCCATTTTGTTCAGACGCTAACAAAATCGCGCAAGGTTTGATAACAGGCACGCAAGTTTGTGGCGATAGCACACAACTCAGAGGGCCGCTTGGGGGTTGCTGCCAGCCGGGTCACCGACAGATTACACAGCCAGAGTCGCACTCTGCCATGAGCCGGACATTCTGGAAATGACGCGCGCGACCCACCTGGATGCCCAAGTCATCGACTTTGATGCGACGTTTGATCGCCCATGCGAAGGCCGATTGGAACGGGTGTATTTCAGAGTGTAAGTCCCTAAATCGATCCATCAATTGCCAATTCCGCCTCTCCCGATTGCCTGCAATCCCTGGATCAACTTGGCCTTCTCGGCAACAGTGAGATTCGCTTCGGGGTGAATCGGCACATAGAACCAGCGCGGCATGCTGCCCCGCTGCACACTCTCGGCCATCTCACCCGCTTTACGTTGAGGGAGATTCCACGTCGAGAAATTCAGCCAGCCACGGCCGGAGTCGACATCGTGTTGCACCAGCCATGAGACCGGCGCAACGTTGGTGTACCATGGCCACTTCGTCTCGTTGCTATGGCAATCGTAGCACGCGCGCACCGCTAGATCACGCGTGGCGGTGCTGTCCCAGGCCGGCTCCTTTGCCACAGCGGGATTGGTGTGACTTTTTCCGTAGGGTACCAACTGAATAAGGGCAAACAATACCACGATGGCGATGGCGCCAAGACCGATGTACTTTGCTAGACTCTTCATTGATGCAAGACTCCTTGACTGTGTTTTCAATGTGAAGCATAAGTATAAATCCGCCAGGCGCAATGCGGGAGTTCGCGCATTTAGAGGCACTAACCCAGGCGACCAGACCAACCGCATTTGCGCGGAAGCGCCATCAGCGGCATCGCTGGCGATTCAAAAGAATATAGCCGGGTGTAGAACCCGGCTATATGCGTAAGCTTTTGAGAGGAAGCGATCAGACTGCGGAGAGCTTGCGGGCGAGCGCGACTGCGCTGCTGGCGTTGTCGCTGTAGCCATCCGCGCCGATCTCGTCAGCGTACTTCTGGGTCACTGGCGCGCCGCCGATAATGACTTTCACCTGAGTGCGCACACCGGCTTCCCTCAACCCTTCGATCGTGGTCTTCATCGAAGGCATGGTGGTGGTGAGCAGCGCCGAGAGCGCGATGATGGTGGCGCCTTTTTCCTTCACGGCCGCGACGAACTTATCGGGCGTCACATCGACGCCGAGGTCGATGATCTCAAACCCGCCGCCTTCAAGCATGGCTGCCACAAGGTTCTTGCCGATGTCGTGCAGGTCGCCCTTGACGGTGCCAATGGCCACCTTGCCGATGGGCTTGGCCCCAGTTGCAGTGAGACGCGGCTTGATCAATGCGAGCGCGCCCTTCATTGCGCGCGCGGCGATCAGCAGTTCAGGGACGAAGTACTCGTTCGTCTCGAAGCGCCGCCCGACCTCGTCCATCGCAGGGATCATGTACTTATTCAGTATCTCCTGCGGATCGACGTTTTCGTCCAACGCCGTCTGCGTGATCGACTTGGCCTTACCGGCGTTGCCATCAACAATTGCATCGTAGAGTGCTTTCAAATCTGACATTTTGTCCACCCTTTATGGCTGGGATTATAGAATTAGAAACTGACTACTATAGATTGTACTGATTACGGGAAATTTTGCTGCGCGCCATCTGGGGGCATGCGTGAGTGGTCTTGGCGCGCGCATTGCCGCATCGGCGCGATGCTACCATGAGCGAGCAATACTGGACATCATCGAGGTATGCAGTGCTCATTGGGATGTTAGGGATGATAATGAGTTGCGCGTCAAAACAATATGACGCGCGGAGGAATATCAATGACATTCGAACTACCCGCATTGCCATACGCAGAAAATGCGCTTGAGCCATATTACTCGGCTCGGACCATCAGCTTTCACTATGGCAAACACCACAAGGCCTATGTGGACAACCTGAACAAACTCGTTGCCGGAACAGACCTCGAAGGTAAATCGTTGGAGGAAGTGATCGCCGCGTCGGCTGGCAACCCTGCTAAAGCCGGCTTGTTCAACAACGCGGCACAGATATGGAATCACACGTTTTTCTGGCAATGCATGAAGCCAGGCGGTGGCAGCCGGCCAACCGGCAGAATCGCGCAGATGATCGACGAAGCTTTCGGTAGTTATGAGGCCTTCGCCGCGCAGTTCAAGGCTGCAGCGATCGGGCGCTTCGGCAGCGGCTGGGCCTGGCTGGTGCTGGAGAACGGCAAGCTGAAGATCACCAGCACACCAAACGCCGAAATGCCAGTGCCTCCTGGCCAGCATGCGCTACTCACTGTAGATGTGTGGGAACATGCCTACTACCTGGACTACCAGAACCGTCGTCCTGACTTCGTTCAGACCTTCCTCGACAAATTGATCAACTGGGACTTCGTGGCAAAAAACCTGGGCTGATAGTGGATTTGACTTTATAGCCCACCGTCATACAATCACTTTGTATCACGACTGTGCCAGGAGTGCTTGTCATATACATGGCATCAACACAATCGCGGAATATGTAGTGATCGTCCAGCTTTTACATTGTACGTATCTGAGAAAGGAGGATTCTAGTATGAAGTCGCAAAGTATGAACCGTCGAGAGTTTTTGCGCGTCGCAGCATTAGCAGCCGCCGCAGCAGGACTTGCAGCCTGCGGTGGGTCTCCAGCCCCAACCGCAGCGCCGGCAGTTGCGCCGACAACTGCGCCCAAAGCCACTGATGCGCCGAAAGCTACGGATGCGCCCAAAGCCACTGATGCGCCAAAGGCCACAGAGGCGCCCAAGCCAACCGACGCTCCTGTTGTCGGCAATAAAACGTTAAACCTGAACATGCCCGCCTTCTACGGTGAACCAGGCGCTGGCACAGACCCAGGCTGCGCCGGCGGCGCGAATACGGTCTTCGTGGACCAGTTGTTGTTCAGCTCACTCGTCTATTTCGACAAGGACATGGTGCCACAGCCGGATTGCGCCGAATCCTGGGCCATCAACGCGGACAGCACCGTGTGGACATTCAAGCTGCGCAAAGACCTGAAGTGGACTGATGGCACACCCATCACCGCCAAAGATTTTGAATGGAGCGTCAAGCGCAACTCAGCGCCTGATATGACGTGCAACCCTGGCGCTCAGGGCATCGTTTACATGCTTGACGTGATCAAGGGTGTCAGCGATTACGCGAACAAGAAGACCACCACGCCGGACGGCATCGGCGTCAAAGCGCTGGATGATTACACGCTCGAGTTCACGCTGAATGAACCCGCTGGTTATTTCATTCAGATGGCGCAATACCCGACGTATGCGCCGCTGCCGCAAAAGGCGATAACGGACTTCGGCAAAGACACCAAGTGGATCCGCCCCGAGCACATCTTGAACAACGGCCCGTTCAAGCTGACCGAGTGGGTGCAGGATCAGCAGATGACGCTGGTGGCAAACACCAACTGGTACGGTTATGCTGGCAAAGCGCCGGCAACCGACAAAATCGTCATCAAGATGATCAAGAACGAAGCGACCGCCATGGCCGCCTACGAAACCGGCGAACTCGATGTCATCGAAGTCCCATCCGGCGAACTGGCGCGCGTGACGAAGGACGCCAAACTCGGCGCCGAAGTGCACCCGTACAACGAACTGCTGACGCAGTACATGATCATCCCTGTCGGCTCGAAGCCGTTCGATGATATCCGCGTGCGACAAGCGTTGTCGATGGCCATTGACCGTGATACGCTGAGCAAGACCGTGTTGCAGGGCGCCGTCAGCCCCGCTTATCAGATGCTCGCCCCCACCATGCTGGGATACGATGCACAGCTCAACCCGGAACTCCACTACAACCCGGACAAGGCCAAGCAGTTGCTCGCCGATGCGGGCTTCCCGGGCGGCAAGGGCTTCCCAAGCTTCTTTATCAACTCGAACGCCACCGACCAGTACCAGACCATGTTCGAAGCGATCCAGGCCATGTACAAAGACGTGCTGGGCATCGACATGCAACTGGCGTTGATGGACGCCGGCGCGCGCACCAAGTGGCGCGACGAGAAACCCTTCAAGCTGCATCTGTGGCGCGAGCGCTGGGGCATGGACTTCCCGGATTCGCACAACACGATGAACTTCGTGGTGCAGTCGAAACAGAAGAATATCAAGTTCAACGCCGATCACCCCGAGTGGGAGTACAAGAACACCAAGTTCACTGAACTGGTCGGACAAGCCGCCAAGGAAGTGGATGCCAAGAAGCGCGCCGACCTCTACAAGCAGGCCGACCGCATCCTGTGCTATGAAGACCCGGATATCATCCCGATCTACTACGCACTGTCCAACCTGCTGATCAAGCCGCGCGTCTCGGGCTACTGGCTCAGCGGTATGGGCATCAACTATCGAAGCGTGGCTGTCACAGGCTAAGACTACCGTATCTGCATTGCAGGGGTTGCCGTAACAGGCAACCCCTATTCCATCCCGGCATCGCTATGTGGCAGTATATTACACGGCGGATTCTGCAATCGCTCTTCACCCTGTGGATGCTTTCGGTGATCACTTTCGGCATCGCAAAGCTCACGCCGGGCAGCCCGCTTGGACTGGATGACCCGGAGAATGCAACCAAGATTACACCGGAGATGCGCGCCAGCCTGATCGCCGCCTACGACCTCGATAAACCAGTGCCGTGGCAATATGCCAAATGGCTGGTCACTGCGCTTCAAGGCGACCTGGGGCTGTCGATGAGCTTGCGCAACGAACACGTGCAGGATATTCTTGCGCGCGACTGGCCGGTATCGGCTGAACTCGGCCTTTCGGCCGGCGTGCTGGCCATCAGCCTCGGCATGTCCATCGGCGTGCTGGCTGCGGTCAAACGCAATACGATCATCGATTACATCAGTATGTTCATCTCGGTCATCGGGACCGCGGTGCCAAACTTCGTCCTGGCCATCGGCATGATCCTGCTGTTTGCCGTCACCCTGCACTGGCTGCCTGTCACGGGCTGGGGCACGTGGGATCGAGCCATCATGCCCATCTTCGTGCTCATGCTGGGGCCGCTGGCAGCCGTGGCGCGTTATACGCGCGCGAGCGTCCTCGAGGTCATCAAACAAGACTATGTGCGCACGGCTTATGCCAAGGGGTTGACTCAGCGGGTCATCATTGTGCGCCACGTGCTGAAAAACGCGCTGATCCCAGTCATCACCATCTCGGGCCCGATTCTGGCGGGACTGCTGACCGGCTCCTTTTTCGTCGAGACGATGTTCACCGTCCCCGGCATCGGGAATGCCTTCGTCTCAAGCATCAGCACACGCGACTACCCGATGATCATGGCGCAGACGATGTTGTTCGGCGGACTGATTGTCTTCCTGAATCTTGCGGCCGATGTCGCCTACGGCATCGCCGACCCGCGCATCCGCTTCCAGTAAACCAGACAGTTTCCCCCGGTAATGGAAGGGGAAAAGCGAGAGAAATCGATGATTGTTGCTAACAAGGAAAAGATGGATAAGGCATCGCGGGATGCTGCGCACCTGTCGCGACCGCCGGATAATCCGTGGATCAAAGCCTTCAGACGGCTGTTGCGCAACCGCGCTGCAGCGGTTGGCCTGGTCGTGATTATCCTGTTCATCCTGGTCGGCATCTTCGCCGATGTCATCGCGCCGTATGACCCGATCAAGGTCGACTTTGCCGCGGTTCGCGAACCGCCTACCGCTCAGCACCTGATGGGA
>CAIXPS010000107.1 GCA_903921365.1 uncultured bacterium
GCTTGCGAGTGATCCGATTCACTAATGATGAGGTGTTGTATAACCTGGCTGCGGTTCTGCAGAATATCAGGCTTGCGTGTAAGGAACGATTAAGACCCTAACCCCCCGCCCCCCTTCCCTCAAAGGGAAGGGGGAGGTTCAGTCTCCCCTCCCCTTACAGGGGAGGGGTTGGGGGGAGAGGTCGTCAGTGTCACGCCAACCGCAACCGCGCGACCAGCACAGGCGGAATGTCCTTGTAGTTAGCCCAGGAGAACGGACGGTTCGGCTGCGCATCTGCGCCGAAACAGGGTTCTTCGATACGATCGAGCACAAAGCCCGCATTAAAGCAAGCGTTCAGCAAAACGCTGATCGGGCGATGAAAGGAATAATGCGGTGACGGCTGGCCGAGGACGCCCAACCCTTTGCGCGCGAACGGCGTCATGTACCCCGACACTTTCACCGCATATCGCGTGACCAGCTCGCCTTCTCGGTCATCTTCTTCAATCGACATCGTCGCCTTGACCGAGTTAAAACACGGATGCATGACTGAGAAGATAAAGCACCCGCGCGGCTTCAGCAGATGAGGCAGGCAATCCAGGAGCGGCTCAATATTCGGCATGTCCATGAGCGCCATGTTGCACGTAACGGCGTCAAAGCGTATCTCGCCCAGCGCGAGCAGTTGATCGCGCTGCGTGGCATCCACAACCCGGTAGTCGATGTGATCCGCGTTTTCGAGTGTGCGCAACTTCGCTCGCTCGATGAAAATCTCGCTGAAATCACATGCAACAACGTCTGCGCCCAGCGCTGCCAGGCGTCGCGCAAAATTGCCGTTGCCACAGGCAATGTCCAATATCTGCTCTTCTCCCTTCAGTTTCAGCAGACGTTCCTCTGTCGGGCCAATGATCAGGCGTTGGAATTGATTTCCTTCGCCCATATAGTCATCCCAGAATGCAGCATTCTGGTTCCAGATATCATGCACCTCGCTCGAGAGTGCCTGCCAGTTTTCGTCGCTCACCACGAGCCTCCTTACGGACAACCCGAAATGGGGTAATTATGCATAGGCGAAAAAGAAACACGCTGGATTTACAGCAGCGGTCCGGGGAGCCGAATCATGCATCACGCATCAAATACCCATATCGCTCTCGCAGCGCCTCCGGCGTGGTGTGCGCCAACACGGCCAGTTTCGCAAACAATGCGTCATCACCGGCATGCTCCGGCTTCAGGCGGGTCATGAATTGATACGCCGAATGATAGCGATACGAGTTGCGATCCACCAGGCGCACGGCGGTCCGGCCAGTCAGCGGGTTGATCATCTCGTCATATGGAATCGGTATAACCTGACCCTGCTGCAGGGTGATGATGGCATTGGCGCCGCCCTGCAACAGGAAGTCGATGGCCGCGGTTCCCAGGATGCGGGTATATTCGATGTCGAACGCAATCGGCGGGGCGCAGCGCAGTTCGTAGCCCAGCAGATGTTTCACGATCTTCACTTTCAGGCCATGCGTCGCCAGTTCACGGTCCACTTCGGTCTTCAGAATGTCGAGGAAGTTGACATCCGGCAGGCGTATATGGCCGTGTTCGTCGCGCGCCACGTCCTTCAGCGCGTCCAGGTCTTCAATCGCCATGTGCTCCAGCAGCCCTTCCGCCAGCACAGCCACCCCATAAGGTTTGTTCTCGACCAGGCGCAGCATGATCGTGGTTGCCAGAATGTCGACCACTTCATGCAAGCGGACTTTGCGCCCGGACCATTCCTCAGGAATGAGCGTGACCGCTGGAAGCGAGCCCTGACCGATACCGAGCGCCAGGTGACCCGAATTGCGACCCATCGACAGAACCAGGAACCAGTGGCGCATCGTGGACGCATCGCGCTTGAGGTTCATCACCAGGCGCGCGCCCAGATCGCGAGCCGTTTCATAACCAAAGGTGGGTATATCGCCCGGCAGAGGCAGGTCGTTGTCGATGGTCTTTGGCACGTGCACAGAACGCAGATCAATGCCCATAACCTCGCGCGCATATTTGGCGACCTGCGAGGCGGAAAAGGCCGTGTCATCACCGCCGATCGACACCAGCGCATCGATACCGGCGCTGCGCAACGCCGTCACGCATTGCTGCATGAGCTGCGGCGATGTCGTCGGATTCGCGCGAGCATTGTGGAGGATAGAGCCGCCCTCGAGGTAGATATATTCCACCCGCTCGGGCGTCAACGGAATGCTGTTCAGCTTACCCGCCATCAGATGCTTGAAGCCATCATAAATGCCAGTGACCTCGCAACGATGCCGTGAAGCTTCCATGGTCACGGCATGGATGACGCTGTTGATTCCGGGCGCAGGGCCGCCGCCGACCAGGATTCCAATTCGTGCAATTGTGTTTGTTGTGCTCATACTCGCCTTCGCCACGTGGACTTATGAAGCGTATTATCCACGCGTCTAACGACGAATAACAGAATTTCGAGTGGTTGCATACGCGACTCACTTTGCCAGCATTGCATCGCATCGTTACTGTTGATAAACCAACGGCATGTAATAGACATGTAACTGAGCCAGTGGCAGAACGGCAATGTCGAGTGGAACAAAGCCCGTCTGCGCAGTATCCCGGCGGAAGTTGCTCCAGGCAAACGCAGTGGAGTGCGCCACGCCATACTCCCGGAACACGTATACCCGGTTGTCATACGAGCCGATGGCGATTTCGACCAGCCGGTCGCCGTTTAAGTCACCGACCGCAGGCGAGGACACGACCCAGTCGCCTGTCTGCTTCGGCCAGCCAGGAACGAGTGTCCCATTAAGATTGAAGGCATACAACCCCTTGTAACTGCCAACGATCACTTCCGGATAGCCGTCGCTGTTGATGTCGGCCCCTGCGACAGAGGAATAGGTTGTGGCTTGCATGTCCACTGGCCAGCCTGGCTCGACAGCGCCGTTGGAGCGGATGGCAAACACCTTGCCTTCGATGGTGCTGATGAGGACTTCGAGGCTGCCGTCGCCATCGAGATCAAAGACAGCAGGTGATGCGGCGATGGCGCCGCCGAGGTATACGGGGAAGCCAGGCAAGGGCATGCCGTCGCCGCGTAAGGCGTACAGGTAACCGTCGCCAGAACCGATGACCACATCCCGATAGCCATCCTGATTGAGGTCAACGATGACAGGTGAGCCATAAACCCAGTCGCCGGTGGTGTGCGGCCATAATTCCGAGACGCGCGTTCCATCCAGATGCCATGCAAAGACTTTACCGCTGGTCGAGCCGACGACGATCTCAGAGATGCCGTCGCCATCAAGGTCGCCAACCGCAGGTGTGGAAGCAAAAATGATGCTGCCGAACGCGTTGGCGACGGCGCCAGTGGCTTGCGGCCAGCCGGGGCGCTCGATCCCGATATGATTGATGATGTGGACTTTGCCGTCATCGGTCTGGAAAATGATTGACAGACCGGTATCCCCATTGAGCTTTGCAAGGGCGGTGGTGGACTTGATGCTGGCGCCGACATAATGTGGGAAGCCCGGGAACACGCTGCCATCGTCGGCATACCAGCCGTATAGAAAACCATTATCAGAACCAATCACGATGGCAACCCGTCCGTTGCCACTCAGGTCTCCCGCGGCAGGCGAACTGCGTAACTGGGCGCCGGCGGTGTGCGACCACAGGATGCTGCCATTTGGGTTCCAGGCAACCACATCGCCGGCTTGCGACGCGTTGACAAGTATCTTGCCAAACGTCGTCCCGGAAATAGCGAGATCGACGATTAACGGTGAGGCAAACACCGTTCCACTCATCGCTTGCGGCCAGCCGGGCAGAACACCGGTGGCGCGCGCGGCGCGCGGCTGTATGTTGGCGACGGTGGTTGTAGTGCGTTGCGGTCCCAGCGTCGCGCCTGCGCGCAGCGGCAGCTTGAAGGTTTCCCACAGTTGTGATGTGTCAGGCGTCATGAACCAGTTGGGGTTGAGTGCGCCGCCGCTGGTAATGAACGCCGTATATGCAGGGTAAGCTTGCCATATGGGATGGGTTTCCAACGGCCACTTCCAGTTATGCGCGAAGCTCTGCGCCAGTGGCAGGTCGCGCTGATACAACGGGCTGCGTGAGTCCCAGACAAGTTGACTATTACCGACACTGCCAGGCAGAATCAAGTGGATGCTGGCCTTGGTATTCTTGATATATAACCACGAATCAAATGGCGGGGTGCTAATGGCATTTAACGTGTTGGACGCCGGAATTGTCGGGGTGATCACCACACGGGTGTAGGGACCTTTGATCTGCGGAGTGTTGGTGTACGTGTTTGTTGTAAACGTGCCCCCATTCGGCGGCAGTATGTGCTTCGTGCTGGTGAACACGATAGTTGAGACAGCCCCGTTGACCAGAGTGAGTTGCCGCCCGGTCAGAATACCGGAAGGGGTGTATTGCTCCACAAGCACGTTGGAGTTGCCCGAAAGTCCAATCGTCAGCGTCATAGCGTGATCGTAATCTGCGCCTCGCGCCAAGGCGGTAAAGATCGCCTCAATCCGCGTGATGCCGCTGCGATTCAGGCTGACCGCAGCATCCTGTGCGGTGATGAAGTCGTTGGTGTCCCAGTCATTCCAGTCAGACCCTTTTTGATCTTCGAAGGCCAGGATGGTGCGCAGTGGCGCGAGAGCGACTGCCTGTGCTCCGGTGGTGGCACAACTCACAGCGCCGCTGCGGAACGAGAACGCAGTGTAATATACTGGCGTTGTCTGAGTGATCCCCGTGTCGGTGAATTGGTTCGCATTGTTTGTGCTGGTGGTGATCACTAATCCATCGCTCAGGTGGGTGGGATAGGTGATGGGCGCTCGGATGATCTGCAACTGGTCGATGGATGTGATCGGATTGGTCCAGGTCAGCTTGACCGAACCTTCCTGGGTAATCCACGGCGTCGCGACAAGGTTGGTAATCGCGGCCGGCGCAGGGACAACCAGTGTCGGGTTATTCAACAGACCGGGACTGGCTGTGCCATCGCCCCAATCTGCGCTGCTGTTCGTATTGCTGACAGCACCATTTTTGCTCAGGCGGTTCATCGATTGACCCGCGCTGGGTGGTAGAACGTGGCTGCCGGTGAGCCAATTCCCGCTGGCGATGGCCAGGTCAAGGTCGCCGCGGTTGACGACTGTGTTTGTGATGTCCCAGCGCATGTAGTCAAGCAAGCTGCTGGAGATTCGCAGGTTGGAGTTGAACAAGGCAACCTGATCGTCATTGAGATCAAGCGTGTTGATAGTCACAGCCCCTGCATAAAACTGCATCGCGCCTGGCGCGCTTGTAGTGATGTTTGTGCCAGCGTTCAGGTGTACTACCAGGTAGTTGTTGCCCGCCAGAGACGGTGTGCTGGCGGGGAAGTGATACACCAATCCCCTCTGATTTGTCAGTTCGTAGCCGGCAATGGGGATAGCCTGAGAACCGTTGTTGTATAGCTCGATCCATTGATCACCAGAGCATCCCGGATTGTTCATGGCCTCATTGATGAGAAGGTTACTCGTCGGAGCAACCGTATTCGAACTGACATTCGCTACAGCCGTATTCTGGCTATCGTATTCCTGTTTCTTGTCATCCTCACCAGATATGTTTGCGACCGCCTGGTACATCGCCCCATCCTGCGCATTCGAGTTGATTGTCGCGGTGATCGATACTGACATCTCGCTACTTGTGCCCGGAGCCATTTTCCTGATGTTTCTCGGTCCAATGGAGTTGAGTGCGCCGGAAGTTAGTGTGCTACTGAGAGACCAGGTTAACTGCCAGTCCCCATTTCCTAGCAACTGCTCGGTGGGCGTGATACCGACCAGTAAGCCGGCCGTTTGATAATTGCCCGGCGAGTAGTTGATTCCCAGAGGTATGACTACACTCAATACCGGCTGATACAGGGTGCTGTACTTATTCAGACCAACTATATTGAGCTTCACAGCGTCATTAGGCTGGTACTGATTGCGATCAAGGGTCAGAGTCAGTATCGGGTCCGGGCGCAATACACCCGTTGCATAAGCCATCCAGTTGTCGTCCCAGTTCGAATTCAATATGCTTACCGGAGAATCCGCCTGGATAATGAGATAGGGGTTTTCTGGATGTCCGGAATTAGACATAATGCCAGGCGCTGAGCCGTTGTGCAGTTCCGCCCATTGACTGCTGTCGAGCGTCACATCATAGTAACTGAGCTGGGGAATCGTAAACTTCTTATAGAAGCGACCGGTCATCACCTCATTAATCACAACGGCGCCGGTCAATGAACCGGCAGCGCCATTAGGCACACCCGGTGAACCATAAAATGCGCCAAGGTTATTTGCGCCGGCCGGATTTAGAACCGCGCTATCACGAACGTTCAAGTTCGTAAATGCCAGGTTCGGGTCGATGCGTTCCATAGAATAGTACACGCCATGATTGCCCCAGCCGGCGTCGGTGTATACCAGGCTGTCGACGAGGTTGTTCGTATCATTAATGAGACTGATGTTATCCGTGCCGTTTCCGAGGCGGAAGTCGCCATAGGTGTTGCCATACACGAAGTCCGGCGTCGTCCCCGTGCTTTGCGCATGGTATTGCAACACGAAGACGCCGCCCGATGGAATAGTGCTGCCGGACGGAAATATCACCGCCTGGTTGGCGCTGTTGGTTAGCTTCCAGCTGGTCAGGTCGACCGTCTGGCTGGTGTTGTTGTAAAGCTCGATATACTCTGCAAAGCTATCCGAATCGGCCACAGTCACGGTTGCCGTGTTGTAAGTTGAGACAATCAGGTGCGAGAGCATCGTTGTCGTGTAAGGGTGCATGCCGGGCGGGTCAATATAGGTCTGGAAAAACGTGCCTGCACCGGTTCCTTCTTTTGAGGAGATGTAGGTGGCCGTATCGGAGGTGCCGTAGCTGCCGGTCTCGATCCAGTTGGATTCGAACACCGATATCTGTTGGTCCGATGTGACTTGGAAGTAGTAGTACCCTTCAATCCCCGTTGTGCCGGTATATACGCCCAGTGCAGATCCCACGAGCTCTATATGGCTGTACGGTGACAGCATTGTGGTTGTAATCGTATCAAAGCTTGCGGAAACGGTGTTCCAGCCTCGTATAGTGAACAGCGCAGCATTGTCGTATGACACAACGCGCACTTCGCGTTCCTTGATCTGCTCGTAGGGCACAACGAAGTAGAATTTGGTGTCAACCGAATACCCGGTCTGTCCCGGCACATAAGCGCCGCCGTCGCGGCTGCCGGTGACGCCCTTTCCCAATGAGCCAAACTGGATCGAAATATCGTTGTTGCTAAGAATGTGATAGGTATGACCGTCGACGAGTGATGCTCTCTTCTGGCTGACTTCGAGCAGGTCATGCCCTGCCATCAGGACAGCGGAGAATACAACGACGCCCTGATCATCAGGGACGACGCTGGTCGTGCCAGTGAATACGCCAGCGCCATTCGTGATATCGATGATGCGGATCTCAGTATTGTCGGTATAGGCGAAGGCGTCGAAAACATCTCCGGCTGCAAAGGCATTCTGCAGACCCTGTAACCGGTAGAGGTAAAAGTTGGAGCCAACGCCGCGGTGGTTGTCCGCAGGGACAAAAGCATGTTGCCAGTCGCTGTTTGTCGTCTCGTTGGCAACGACCACTGGCTTGTTCGCATTGAGCGCGAAGTAACATCCTTCCTGCAAGGGGCCAATTCCATCGTTGGCAGACCCACCTGGCACGGGCAGGATATAGGACTGGCCGGCGTTCAGGCTGAGAACAGGAACACTCTGACAACCGTCGCTGTATTTATCGGTGATATCCATGATTGTGCCGTCGGACACGGCCGTAACGACCAGTGTAGCGACGCGCGACGGATTCATACTCACAGGGATGAAGACGCCGAACAGGGTAGACGCTTCACCAACCGCTGCTGCTGGTTTGGAGGGCGCCAGAAGCATGCCCAGTATGCATAGAATTATGATTGTTGTAACGAAAAGTCTGCGATAGGTGATTCGTGTGTAAGCATAGTGTTGATTCATTATGTCCCTCTTGCCAGCCATATCCAGATACCTTTTCTTATTGACTTATCTCGTTATGCAGGCTTCTCATCGGTAGAGGATATGTTTACGGTCTACCGGCGTGCGCAGCCCGTCGATGATGCCGTGCATCAGGTAGACCGGGCGCAGAAATCCCGCTGGCTTGCGCCCCTGCCGCACATCCCTTATTGGCGACCACAGTATCCTGACCAGCAGCTCATACAGAATGAGCGCCAGCATGTCCAGGTGGCCGGCCTTGAGCCCTTTTGCATAGCAACTTCCGATGGCATACCAGTCCAGCCGCGCCGACTTGGCCTTATATTCCTGCCAGGTTCGAAAGCCATCATGAAGGACAGCGATCCGATCCGTTTCGTATGCATGCCAGCCAAGCATCAGGGCGCGCAGGGTGATCTCTACATCTTCTGCGCTGCCAAAGCGTGCTCCCAGCCCCTGCATCTCGTCAAAACAGCCTATTTCCAGCATTGCATCACGGCGCAACGCCATGCCGGCGCCGATGCCGCGCGCCGTGCATCTGTCAA
>CAIXPS010000108.1 GCA_903921365.1 uncultured bacterium
AGTTGCTCAACGCACCTGGCGGCACGGCACAGGCTTATGGCCTGAAACCAGCGCATGTAGCAACACTGCGGGATCAACTCTACGATGGATTGATGGCGCAACTCAGCTCAATCCCGATCGGGCTGCGTGTTGACCTGTGGCTTCTCAACCACTATCCAGACGTGAAGAAGCAACAGCACGCGTCAGTATTGGCTCAGATGAAGCAGAATGGCAACGTGCTTCGACCGGAAATCGAGCGCGTGTTTCCGCAGAAGGTATTCCGCGCCAACATCGCGATGAACATCGCCTACGCCCAGTTCTGGACAAACATGACCGGCGAGCCGAACTATGTGAAGGCGTATCGCAACCATCGCTTCTACTCTGATGGGCTGGCGCTTCTCGCAGCCTTCAACGCCGCGCCTTCCGATGCGATCAGTGATCGGCATTTGATCGATACCTGGGCGATGCAGCTGGGAATTGATGGCTGGTACACCTGGGTCAAGTATGAGGCGCCGGCATTAAACTGATACCACTATGGCAGCACCTGTAACCCACACTCTATCGATCCGCATCAGTGAGTTTGACACGGCATTGTTGCCAGCGGATTCGCGTGACCTGTCAACCGACCAGTTTCGCGCTACTGCGCGTGCCTATGTGCTCCAGTGTATGCGCCACCTGGGCGGTAATTCCGTGATCAAGGTTGATGGCGACGAGATTGCCGTAGCCTGGACTCAGACATCCAAGAAGCATGACCAGCTGGAGCGGATCATTGAGATGCTTCGCAACGGCAATCAAACTGAGTCCATCGTGCTGTTGCAACTGCTGTTGAGTGAACAGCCTGATAACGAGGGCATCCTGTACAACCTCGGCATGGTGCTGAGTGACACAGGCCATCTCGACCAAGCAGTGAAGCACCTCCGGCGTCTACTTGATAAGGTACCGGGTCACGTCAATGCACGGATCGCCCTTGGCGTCGCACTCACTCGCCAGAATAATCTGGATGAGGCGGCTGAGGAGTTGCAACGTGCCGTTCGGCTTGATCCCACGAATCCTTATGCCCAACGAAATCTCGGCGCATTGCTGGGTAAGCTTGGCAGGTATGAAGAGGCGTTAGCGCCACTGCGGGCAGCAACGGAACTCTATCCTGACGATCAACGTGCGTGGTTTGGACTGGCGCAGGCGTTGGAGAAGACGGAACGTTTTGGTGACGCCGACGAAGCGTACACCAAGGTAATTGCACTGGGCGAACACACCGAGATCGCAGAGCAGGCGCGAAAGGCGCAGACGCGAATCGGGCAGCAATCCTTTCAGGCAGAACGATCTGGTGGGCTACGGATGGATGCCGTGATGTACTGTCTGAGCGCCATTGAGCAATTCGATGGCCGGGCCAAAGAGGAAGTCCAGACGATCACTTTTGAGATTGCGATGCTGGGAAGGCAGGGATTGGATGTAACAAATCCCAAGACCAGATACACCTTACGCAGCCTGAGCGGGGATTTCAGCGGGCTGCAACTGGTGTGCATCCAGTATGTGGGGTTCAAGATACTCGATCCCGGCGTGGATATTGGATTCGACCTTTCAAACGAATACGCGGCTGCTGTGGCGATACACGAGGCACAATCAAAAATGTAGGCGGTAAGAGGTGCTCGTGCTTTGTGAAGCCAGTATTGGTGAAGGCTAGAACTGAGTACAACTTACAGACAATAATCCACTGCCATGTGATAGTCAATGAATGAAACTCAATCACTGTGTTCGACCCTAACGCAATCCATCGGCTGTGGCACTATTGCTATTAACCGAAACTATTATGAGCAAATCGCTTTATAATCTGGTTGCAAGATACTCACTTCATTGTTTCGACGGTTATTCTGCCGAGGTGTTTGGATGATTACGGCATAGAGGTATGTGCTGTTGTGCCGTGATGCCGATACAGGCGTCAATCCTTTTTAATTGTCCTTAATTGCCGTTTACTCAATAATACTCGGCTGATCAGGAGGCATACATTATGTTTCAAAAACACTCGTCGTTCTTCAGGATTATTGAAGTAGCCCTCGTTCTTTGTGCGGTAATTATCATCGCTATGCGTTTCATCCAACCAACAGAAACACCTCAAGATGGAACGAATTCTGCTTCAACTGCTGGTAAGCAATCGCCAAATACTGCAACAACAGCAGTCCCACCTAGTGCAACTGCGGTTGGTGAAATTGCTCAGATCACATTAACACCTTCACCGAGTGCACTTCCAACAAAGGTCCCGACGCCAAAAGCGACACTAACGCCAGAACCAACCTCAACACCGCCCCCCACAGCCACTCCACCCCCGACATTTACGCCACTGCCTCCTGATACAGCAGCGGGTACTACGCTGACCGAGGATAACATCTGGCGACAAGCGGGTATGACGCTAGCGATACATGATAAAAAGTACTATCACGTTTATCAAATCTCAAATTGGGCTGGCACTGAAGATCATCGGATTGCGTTTATCATCGCGATAGAATTCGAGAACCACACCGGGAAGGATGCTCTTGTAAGTTGGAAACCAGACACCTACCGTTGTTATGACAATGCTGGCACTGAATATCCAGTAGCATACGTTTTAAGGGGGTTTGGCGCAAATCCGCCTAATGCGAATAACTTTTCGGAAATAATCAAGGACGGCCAGCAACTTCAGATTGAGGTTGCATGTGGAAATGACCAAAATCTCAATGAGCGTGCAACTCATATGATGTTTAGTGTTGCTAAACTTGGCAAAATAGCAAATGCGAAATGGCAATTCGATATATAGCGCGTCTGTGTGACTGAAAATGGTGAGCGTTTGTTTATTTGATTCGATGCTTATAGGTAGCGGCATTATCAAGATGGGTGTATTCCATAATGAGAGATTATCGCCCTCTGAATCAAAACGCGCGCTATCGCTACTCTGGACTGTATGGCGAAATGGTATTCCCGAAGTCCGTTTGATCAGTGGTCGGTCAATCCCCCAGCGCCTTCAATAGCGCCTCACTGCATCGGAGTAGAACTGGATGGTGATCTTCGTCGCCATGTCATCGGACAAGTCGATCGACTGCCGGCGAGATGACACCGGCATCAGCAGGATCGCGGTGCCCTTTTCCACCGCCAGTTCTGCGATGCTGATGGCGTTGTAGACCGGGTCGATGCCGCCGCCGAGGTGATCACAGCCCCTTTGTCTTCGGTCCAGTAAACCTTCATGTGGAGTGAATCGACAAAAGAAACGCTGACGCCCTTCTTCATGAGTTTTCTTAACGCGAACGGATTGGTTCCACCGGCCTTGGGCCAACAGACAAGCTCGATGCCATTCGCTTTAGGCAGATAAGCATCGGCACCCGCGCCAACGAACGCGGTGATTGCGACACGCCGCCCACGCGAAGTTGAGAACAACTCGATGATTTTCTGCCGAACTTCTGCGGATGTATACAGGATATGTTCGTCGTTCATACAGACCACCATTTGAAGATTACCACATCGCCCAAACTCTAATATACTCTCATTGGGATGACTACCGTATCGGCACAACCTAACACCTACCCCGTTAGCTTCACCGCCGCATCCTTGCGGCCAGAACTTGCGCGGATCGTGGCTCAGGCATACCTGGACTCCGCCGACTGGAAGCTGGCAAAAGCGCTGGTTCGCAAGAACAACCTGTTGCAAGCCCGCTCGCCGGCAAGCGGGCACCGCATGGAGCAAGAGATGCGCCTGCGCCTGCAGAAGCTGACCTGCCGTGAGCTTGAAATCCTCGCCCAAGCCACCTCCGATGCCCGGCAAGCCATCGCATGGCTGGCCGCCTTGAAGCATGCCCCCATCATCTATGCCTTTGCCGTCGAAGTGCTGCGCACCAAGCTGGAACATCTCGACCCGGTGCTGAGACCATCGGACTACGAGGGGTTCTGGGAATTGGAAGTGACACGGCACCCTGAACTTGCACGCTTAACGCCAAGCACGAAGGTGAAGATTCGCTCGGTCATCATGACCATGGTGCGGGAAGCGGGTATCATGCAGGCAGGGGACAGTTTAGTGTTCAACCGCCCCGTGCTGCCGCCTGATGTGCTGGATGCCATCGTGAGCGATGAGCCCAAATGGCTGGCGGGGTTCCTGGTGCCCGATGACGAGATCAAAGCGCTGATGAGATAAGCCTATGGCCGATATTGCAGACCGTCTGTTCAACATCCTTAGTAGCCCAGGTTTTCTGAGCATGCAGGGGCTGGCGAATGAAGTGCCGATCTTCATTCACGCCTACGATGCCACACAGGAAGACGATACGCGCCGCATGGTCGATCATCTGGCGGCGCGGTTGCGCACTTCGGGGGTGGAGTTAGCGCAAGTCGATCTGTTTGACTTGATTCTGGAGCAGCTTGAAGACGAACAGCGCTTGGAGAAGATCATCGAGCGCGAAGCCACCCTGGGCAAACTCAAGCTAAAGGGATTGTTGAGCAACCTGTCTGATCCTAAGAGCCGGTTGATCCCGCGACTGATGAGCCGCATCGGGGGAGTTGACATCCAGCTCACGTTGTTGACGGGCGTCGGTCGCGTGTATCCCTTTCTGCGAACGCATACCATTCTCGAAGCGATTCAGCCTGCTATGACGGCGCACCCCATCGTCATGTTCTTTCCAGGGGAATACGTGCAGGAGAGCATGGGGTCGCAGCTGCACCTGTTTGGGTCAGTACCCAATCCGAAGTTGTCTCGCGCCTATTACCGCGCCTTCAATCTTGCCGACTATCGCCTTTGAACCGTATGAAGATTCACGAACTCTTTATCAAACCAGTCGAACGCCCCATCGATGGCGTCATCAAAGCCGACGACGACCGTAATTTGAAGACCGAAGTCGAGGAGTATGTCGTCACGGGGGAAATCGCCAGGAGCCTGAGCGCGTTCACGGAGCGCTACCTGGATGACGCGAGCGCGAACGGCGTGTGGATATCGGGCTTCTTCGGGTCGGGGAAGTCGCATCTGTTGAAGATTCTGGCGCTGCTGCTCGACAACCAGGTGCTGCCGGGTGGAGAGCGCGTGGCCGACCTGCTGCTGCCACGGATCGATGATGAGATTCTGCGCGGCGAGCTGCGGCGCGTGCTCAAGATTCCGTCGCGCAGCATCCTGTTTAACATCGACCAGAAGGCGGATGCCATCGGCGGCGATCTGAACTCGCCGGTGCTGGCGGTCTTTGTGAAGGTGCTGAACGAGTTGCAGGGCTACTACGCGCAACAGGGGCACATCGCCCAGTTCGAGTATGACCTCGATAACCTCGGCAAGCTGAACGACTTCAAGGCAGCGTATGCCCGGATCAGCGGTCGCGCGTGGGCCGAGGATCTGCCGGTGCTTGAGACGCTTGAGAACGAGACGTTTGCCAGGGTCTATGCGGAGTTCTTCGGCAGGTCATATGAGGAAGGTCTGCTGCTCTTCGACCGTAACAGGGCCAACTACAAAGTCTCGATCGAGTCGTTCGCCAAACGGGTGAAGGATTACATCCAGAAGCAGGGGCCGGGGTTCCGGCTGAATTTCTTCGTGGATGAGGTTGGGCAGTTCATCGGCCAGGATTCGGCCAAGATGCTGAACTTGCAGACCATCGCCGAGTCGCTGAGCACGGTGTGTCAGGGCAAGGCGTGGGTATTTGTCACGTCACAAGGCGATCTTGAGACAGTGATTGGCGAGTTGCGGGCTGCCGTTGGTCAGGACTTCTCTAAAATTCAGGGGCGTTTCCAGACCCGCATGACACTCAGCAGCGCCGACGTGCGCGAGGTGATTCAGAAGCGGCTTCTGGCCAAACGCGATAATGAGCCCGAAGCCCTTACCACCATCTACGATGCGGAGAAGGAGAATCTTCAGACGCTATACCGTTTCAGCGATGGGTCGCTGGATTTCAAACGCTGGCGCGGCAGCGATGAGTTCTGCGCCTTCTATCCCTTCATCCCGTATCAATTCGACCTGTTTCAAAAGGCCATCCAGCAACTGTCACTGCACAATGCCTTTACCGGGCGGCACACGGCTGTAGGCGAACGCTCGATGCTGGCTGTCTTCCAGGATGTGGCAAAGAAGCTTCGTAATAACGATGTGGGCAGCCTGGTGACGTTTGACTGCATGTTTGACGGCATCGCGGCCTCGCTGCGCGGTGATTTCCAGACATCCGTGCGGCTGGCTGAGCGGCAGCTTACTGATCCGCTGGCCGTGAGCGTCCTGAAGGCGCTGTTCCTGTTGAAGTGGACGCGTGAGTTCAAACCGACGCCCCGTAACGTGGCGATCCTGCTCATCGACAAGCCCGACATCGACATTCTGCAACACGAGAAGGCCGTGCGCCAGGCGCTTAGCCTGCTCGAAGGGCAGTCGTACCTGCAACGCAACGGTGACGCCTATGAGTTCCTCACCGATGTCGAGAAAGACATCGAGGTCGAGATCAAGAACACCGAGATCGACGAGTCGCAGCTTGCCAAGACGCTGGCGGATATTCTGTTCGCCGACGTGTTGAAAGACCCCAAGATTCGCTACGAGGGCAACGGCCAGGATTACCCCTATGCCCGTTACCTCGATGATGGGCTGGTGGGCCGGGATGCCGACATTGCCGTCAATATGATCACCAGTGAGCACGACGACCACGATAACGTGACTGTGCTGGCCTCGCACAACATGGGCAAGGCCGAGTTGCTGGTTTTGCTGCCATCGGATATCCGCGTCTCGGACGACAGCCGTCTGTGGCTGAAAACGCAAAAATACATCCAACAGAATACTGGCAGCAGCAACGATGCGACGCGAAAAGAGATACTAAACCAACGCGGCCAGCAGAACAGCCACCGCCGTATTGACCTGCAGGCACGCTGCACCGAGTTACTTGGCCGGGCCAAATTCTACGTGAACGGCTCCGTGCTGTTGATCGCCGAAGGCGATGCCCGCAATCGCTTCGCCAAAGCCGGGCAGGACTTGATCTCGTTCGCGTACCCCAGCCTGAAGATGCTGCGGGGCGCATATGACGAGGCGCTGTTGTCTAAGACGCTGCTACAGCCCGACGATCTGCTGGGCGACAAGATGACGTTGAGTGAGGCTGAGCAGGAAGTGCTGACGTATGTCGTGCGTAACCAGAACAACGGCGAGCGCACCAGCGTCGAGGAGATCGTGCGCTGCTTTGGGCGCAGGCCGTACGGTTGGCCCATGCTGGCCGTGGTGGTGCAACTGGCGCGGTTATTCCGCATGAACAAGGTGGAGCTGCGTACTGCCGACCTGCTGGACGCGCATGGGGCGCTGGAAGCGCTACGGAACGCCCGCCAGCACGGCGGCGTGCGGGTGCGCTTGCAGGAACAGTTCGACGCGAGCAAGGTGGCGGCGCTCAAGCGCTTTCATCAGGAGTTCTTCGACCGGGCGAACACGGAGAATGACGCGCGTTCGGTCGCCAGGGAAACGATCAAACAACTGGCCGAGGAGGCGCGAGACCTGCAATTGCTGCTCGATCAAGCCGGACGCTATGCGTTTCTACTTCAGTTGCAGCCAATCGTCAAACGGCTTGGCGACATCGCGGGGAAGGACTACAGCTACCTGCTCAACAGCCTGAAGGACTTCGAGGACGACCTGCTCACCGCCAAGGAGGACGTTCTGACGCCGATTAAAGCCTTCATGCATGGTCAGCAACGCCCGATCTATGATGACATCATCACCTTCTACCGTGAGGAAGCCGCCAACTATGCCGAACTGCCGGTCGAAGCGCTTGCGCCGGTGAAAGCACTGGTGGACTCGCTGACGCCGTTCCGTGGGAATGGCCTGAACGCTGCCAAGACTGCTGTGGCCGGTCTGCGCACTCAGATCGCTGCTAAATTGGCCGTGGAGCAACAGACGGCGCTTGCCGCACTGACAACGCTGGAGAATCGGTTGAAGGCGCTGCCTGAGTTTGGTCGGCTGAACCCATCGCAGCAAACGCTGGTGTTGCAGATGACGCAGAGCGCTCACAATGACATCTCGTCGGCGCGGTTTATCGCCGCTGTGCGCGACCGGTTGAGTCGCTATGCATCGACGGAATATCAGGAGCAACTGGCATTAGCGCACCGGCTGGCGGCGCCATCACCAGAGTCCGGCTCAAAGGGTGACACTCCAAAGCCAACTATGCATTATGTTGCTGCGTCCAGTTTGAAAGTTGAGTGTGATCTACCTTATATCGCCAATGAGAGCGAATTGGATGAGTGGCTGGACGCCTTACGCGTTGCCGCACAACTTGAACTTGCAAGGGGTAATCGCATCAGTCTGTAATAACTTGACGCATAGCATTGGGCGTCGAGGGTTCCACTGACATCCTGCGGAAACTGGCTGATGATTATTGAGAAAATAGGCCGTACAGACGCATAGCTACAGAGGGCGGACACGCAGGTCCGCGCCCTACGTCATACATATACGTAGTGGCCGACCTGTGTGTCGGCCTTCTGTGTACGGTTCTATTAGTTAATCTTCA
>CAIXPS010000109.1 GCA_903921365.1 uncultured bacterium
GAGAAGTCAGACATCTGATGGCGCGCGCCAGCGCCGGCCGGCACTGCGCTCATCGGCTCGCTTTCCTGCATCCGATTCACGCGGAGGAGCCCGCGCCAACTACAGGCGCCGCACTGGTACCGTCGCACGGGAACAATCAGGCTCAATAGGCGCTCGTGAAGCCTGCGGTGAATCCGGTCTGACTTGCGGTCGATTTTCCCGCCACACTTAGGACATATGTACATCCTTGTCTCCCATAGCGATCTGCTGACAATGGTTCAAAGCTACTATAGCGGATTGTACTGCGAAATCGCACAGATGCCACACGAGCATTGTAAGTTTTTGAGCCGATTTCGAGAAAGTGTATAAAATACACTAGCCTGCTATGGCAGGTGAAAATAACACGAAAGAGGTGGATTGAGTGAAGGAAGCTGATCGGCGCACGGCCGAGGGTATTCTCTACACCGATGAGTATCAACTCACGATGTCGCAGTTGTATTTTCGCGCCGGGTTGCACGAGCGCCCGGCGCAGTTCGACCATTTTTTCCGCAGCTATCCCGATTATGACAGCCACAAGGCCGGCTATTGCGTCAACGCGGGTCTTGAGTGGCTGCTGGACTGGATGGCCGACGCCTCGTTCCGCGACGAGGACATCGAGTACCTGCGCAATACAAAGGGGCGCGCGGGCCAACCCGTATTCGGCGAGGATTTTCTGGGGTGGCTGAAGAAAAGTTCACCGGGATTCTTTAACCCGCTCACTATCCGCGCGATCCCTGAGGGGCGCGTAGTGCACCCGAACACGCCGATCACGGTGGTCGAAGGGCCGCTGGCTGTGGCGCAGATATTGGAGACGTCGCTGCTCAGTCACCTGAACTATCAAACGCTGGTGGCGACAAAGGCGGCGCGGATTCACGATAGCGCGCGCGGGCGCATGGTGATGGAGTTCGGGCTGCGGCGCGGACAGGAGAAGGGCGCCAACGCCGGCGCGCGCGCGGCGCTGATCGGCGGGGTGGATTTCACCTCAAACGTGGGCATCTCGCACGTGCTGGGGCTGCCGCCCAAGGGCACGCATGCGCACAGCATGGTGCAGGTGTATATGTCGCTGGGCATGAGCGAACTGACGGCCTTTCGCGCGTTTGCAGAGGTGTATCCCGACGACTGCACATTTCTCGTCGACACCATCAACACGCTTGAAAGCGGCGTGCCGAATGCGATCACCGTGTTTGAGGAACTGCGCCGCAAGGGGCACGAGCCGGTTGGCATACGGATGGACTCAGGCGACCTGGCGTACTTAAGCATTCGCGCCGCCCGCATGTTGGACGACGCTGGCTTTCCCAACACGTCGATCGTGCTGTCAAACGACCTCGACGAACTGGTGATCTGGCAGATCATCACGCAGATCAGCGAGGAATCGGAGCGTTATGGGGTTGACGCGGATCACCTGATTGCGCGGCTGGTGTACGGCGTCGGCACGCGCCTGATCACCTCGTGGGGCGAGCCGGCGCTGGGCGGCGTCTACAAACTCGTCGCCGTGCAGGATGGCGCGCCAGCAGTGTGGCGACCGGCGATCAAGATTTCAGAGTCGTCGGAGAAGACGCCCAACCCAGGCTCAAAGAACGTGTGGCGGTTGTACGATCAGCGTTGCAAAGCTACCGCTGACCTGATCTGCCTGGCCGATGAAGACCCGCGCGCGATGACAAAGATCACGCTGCGGCATCCGTCCGATCACACGAAAGTGCGCGTGCTGGAGCGCAAAGATCTGTGCGATGTTGAGCCGCTGCTGGTGGATGTATACAAGGATGGCGTCGTGCTGAACAACCACGCCACGATTGCCGATATGCGCGCCCGCCGCCAGGCCGATGTCGAGCGGCTTGACGCCGGCGTCAAACGCCTGGTCAACCCGCATATCTACCATGTCTCATTGACCGAGAAGCTGTGGAACCTGAAGCAGGAACTGATCCAGTCCGCGATGCAGAGCAGTCACTGAGGTAAACCACGCTACGTTGGAGTACTGTGTTGGAACGGCAGTTGCACTGCCGTTCCGTGGCGGGCGCAGTGCAACTGCGCCCGGATCAGTTGCGCGCCGCCCACAGGATCGCGATAACGCTCATGGCGTCGCGAATCTCGCTGGATAAGACCAAATCAAGCACCTTGGCGAAAGGCAATATCGCTACCTCTATGTCCTCCGTGTCGTCGGGCGGCGCACCCGCGGGAACCAGATCACGCCCGATGTAGATGTCGGCGCTCTCATGGCATATTGACTTCGACGTGTAATGAGTGTTGATGTGCGTCAGGCTGCCGGCGCGATAGCCGATCTCCTCCATCAGTTCGCGTTGTGCGGCGTCTTCCAACGCCTCGCCAACATGCGCGCCGCCGGTCGGGATTTCCCAGCGATGCGCCTCGCCCCAGACATAGCGATACTGCCGCACCATCATTACGTGATCGGCGTCGACGAACGGCAGCACGCCGACGGCGCGGCCAATCTCGCACACGCCGTACAGCGTCGTCTTGCCAGTGGGCATCTCGGCGATGTCCTCGCGCAGTCGCATCCACGGATTTCGGTAAATCTCGCGCGTGGTCAGCGTTTTCCAGGGCAATGGGGGCATCGAAGCAGGTTCTCCTTAACGATTGTTAATCTGTCTGTTTCGACCGTCATTCTATCAAGCCGTCTATCAGCCCGTTGACTGTGCAATGTCAGATTATTTTGCGCCATCGACCTATACTGATTGCGTGCTCGATAATCTGAAGCGAGAGTCAACGATAAGCCGGCTGGATAGCTTCTGGTATGTTCGTTGGCCAAGTGAGTAATAACATGAAAGCAATCGTAGTATTCGAATCATTCTGGGGCAATACCGCTGCTATAGCCCGCGTCATTGCGGAAGGGATCGGGCCTGGCGCATATGCATTAACAACCTCCGAAGCAACAACCGAGGTCATCGCGAATGCCGACCTGATCGTTGCTGGCGCTCCATTGATCGCATTTTCACTTCCGACAGACGCCTCGAGGCGCAATATCGCCGCATCGTCTGGACTAAACGCGCCGACGCCTGATGTCTCGCATCCATCCATGCGGATGTGGCTCGCTGGTTTGGCACAAACTCATGCGCGATCAGCGGCGTTCGAGACGCGCATCTGGTGGTCGCCGGGCAGCGCCGCGGCAACCATCGGCGCCGGGTTGATGCGCGCGGGCTGCCAGCAGGTTTGCAAGCCACAGCGGTTTATCGTGACCGGAAAGTATGGCCCATTACGCGCGGGTGAAATAGAGCGGGCGCACCGCTGGGGAGCGGAACTGGCGCACAGCGTCGAACGAGCCCCGGCTGTCATTTGACTTCGCTCGCCTGCTGTAAAACAGTGTCGGGCATACAATCGACTCTTAAGGAGTTGTCACGATGTATGAAGCATTGGATGTCCACACACTCACCTATGAACAGTTGGCCGGGACGCTGGATCACTCGATCCTGCCGCCCGACTTGACCGAAGCAGATGTCATCGCGCAGCTCGAACTGGCGATGCGTTATCGCGTTGCGGCTGTCGCCGTAAAACCGTGCGAGCTATCGTTGGCCGTGAGCGTCCTGCGCGGGAGCAATGTGGCTGCCGGCGTGACGGTTGGGTTTCCACACGGGGTTAATACCACCGCAACAAAGGTGTTTGAGGCCGAAGATGCGTTGAAGCACGGCGCGACCGAACTCGATATGGTGATCAACGTCGGCAAGCTACGCGCGGGCCGGCTTGACTATGTGCGCGACGACATCCGCGCCGTCGTCGAGGTCGCGCGGGGCAGGGCGATTGTCAAGGTGATCATCGAGATCGCCTACCTGACGAATGACCAGAAAGTGCTGGCGTGCAAGCTGGCCGAAGAGGCGGGCGCCGACTTTGTCAAGAACTCGACCGGTTATGCCCCCAGCGGCTACTCGCTTGACGACCTGCGGCTGATGCGAGCGTCAGTCAGCCCGAAGGTGCAGGTCAAAGCCTCCGCCGGCGTGCGTTCACTCGACGCCGCATTGTCGGTGATTGAGGTGGGTTGCACCCGCATCGGGACGATTGCGACCGCGGTGATTCTGGATGAATTTGCGCGACGCCAACAGCTTGTTGGGGACGCGGCAGGAGTACAGGCATGAAGTATCGCAAGTTAGCACGCACCGACATCAAAGTATCCGCCGTCTGTTTCGGGTGCTGGGGCATCATTGGCGGGTTTAACTGGGGACCGCAGGACGAGCGCGATTCGGTCGACGCCCTGCATGTCGCATATGACACGGGCATCACGTTTTACGACACCGCCGAGGGCTATGGCAATGGTCAGTCAGAACAACTTCTCGCCAGGGGGCTGGGGCATGTGCGCGACGCCATCGTCATCGCGACGAAGGTGTCGCCGAACCACTTCGCGCCGGACGAACTGCGCGCCGCGTGCGAGCGCAGCTTGCGCAACCTGAACACGGATCACATTGACCTGTACCAGTTGCACTGGCCGAACCACGAGACGCCGATTGACGAAACACTCGGTGCGCTCGATGCGCTCAAGGCGGAGGGCAAGATCCGGGCGTACGGCGTGTCCAACTTTGGCGTCCGCGACCTGGGCGAGGCCGCTGCCGCCGGCAAAGCAATCAGCAGCAACCAGCTGGCGTATAGCCTGCTCTTCCGCGCGCTCGAATACGAAATCCTGCCGTTGTGCCTCCAGCACGATGTGGCGGTGCTGACGTACTCGTCGTTGATGCAGGGGTTGTTGGCGGGCAAATATGCCACAGCGGACGACGTCCAGCCCGACCGTGCCCGCACGCGCCACTACTCCAGCGCGCGCCCGTTCGCCCGTCATGGCGAAGCCGGCGTCGAGGCCGAGACGTTTGCGGCGGTTGCAGCGATTCGCCAGATCGCGGGCGAGCTGGGTCAGCCGATGGC
>CAIXPS010000110.1 GCA_903921365.1 uncultured bacterium
CACATGGGTCATCCCCTACGCATGAACAAATGTGAACGTAGGGGCGAACCCGTGTGTTCGCCCGATGTGATTGTGTGGTGAAAGATGGGATGACACGTGGGTCATCCCCTACGCATACAACACATCTTTCGTCCAAAGGGATGGGTTGTTCTCGATGTATGTGCGGAGACGCGCAAGATCTGCGTCATTTCGAACAATATGATCCCAGAAATCGCGCTGCCAAAGATGCTGGTTGAATCGAGGCCATCCCAGTTGTTTGACGCCACGAATATATTCGTTCGTGGTCATCGTTTTATACCATTGCACCACACTTGACATAGTGACTCTATTCTGTTCTGGCCCGACGGCAGTGCCATCATCATCAAGGATGACGAATATGCCATGAATGTGGTTTGGCATTACGACGAATGTGTCGATGTCAACATTGGGGAATTTAGACGGCAATGTCACCCACCAACGTTCGATCAGTTCACGCGCGGAATCAGGTACGAGCAACAACAGACGTTCTTGGGTGCAAATGGTAATAAAGTACGAACCCGCCTGTGAATAATCGTATCCTTGTAATCGCATCGAATGACGATGGTGCAACATGAACATATTTTCGGCCATTCTCACGTATAGTCAAACCAAGTTAGACGGGATGGCACGCGGCGCGACGAAAGAGGGATGACACGTGGGTCATCCCGTACGAAGAAATGCCGGTGAGCGCGGGGGCGAACCCGTGTGTTCGCCCGATGTGATTGTGTGGTGAAGGATGGGATGGCATGCGGCGCGACGAAAGAGGGATGACACGCGGGTCATCCCGTACGTAGAAATGCCGGTGAACGCGGGGGCGAACCCGTGTGTTCGCACGATTAAAAGTAATCCGGGAGCCAGTTGTGCGGGTAGCCGCGGGGAAAGAGCACGTCCAGCCACTCGCGGAAGTTCGGGTGCGTGGACTGCGCCTGCACCGCCGGGTCGTTCAGCACGTCTGTGGCGCTGCGGTAGCCGAGCACGAGTTGCATCAGGCGATCCTGCGAAAGATCGAGCACGCCGCCTGGCTGTTCGCCTGGCGCGCCGAACATCAGCGTCGTTTCACCAAGGTCGGTGCGCAGGATGAGCGCAAACGAGTGATCGCGCTTGGGCGATTCCGCGACCCGCTTCTGTAATGTGGGCATGAGCTTGTCAAACAGGCTGGCCTGATTGAGGATGCGCCCCATGCCGTTGGCGTGGCGGAAGTGCCTGACTGACCACTCGCACCCATACCGTTGCGCGAATTCGCCAAATGGGTGATCGAGTGGCAGATGAAAGGTGATATCGCCGCAGCGTTTCTTGACCGCTTCCTGCGCGAGCATCGCCAGCAGGGCGGGGTAGAGCGCCTCGTCGGCGACTTCCAACTCGACCACATGCACCGCCTCGGCATTTTGATCCCACACGACGTAACCGGCAAAACGGTCGTGGCTGTCTCTAATCGCGACGCTCTCGGCGCGGACATCCCAGTAGCTGCCTTTCTGAAATCCCTTGAAGGTGTCTGCCGCGCGCGCCATGCTGCAAGTGCGCGCCGCGTTGCGCTGGTTAAACAGGTCGATGATCGCCGGCCAGTCTGCCGGGGTCGTTGGCGCGGTTGTGATGGGTTGTGCGATTGACCTGGCCAATTCAGCGTCGCGCGTCTGCAACTTGAGCGATGGCGTGGACAGGCACACGGCATAACCGAACTTTGTGTAGAAGTCCGGGATGCCGTAGAGCATCGTGACATCGTACCCTTGCTGTTGCATGTACGTCACGGTGTCGGCAAACAGGATGCGCATGTAGCCTTTCTTGCGATGCTCGTGGCGCGTCTCGACACCGGCGATGCCGGCCATGCGCGCGGTTCCGGCGCCAATGCGCATGGTGAAGTCGATGACCCCCAGCCAGCACACGACTTTATCGTCGATCAGCATTTCACGGGTGTGTTCACGACCTTCATCGCGAGTGCGAATGAGTGTTTGTGTGTTTTCCATAGATGTGGCTTAATCTCCTTGCGTCCTACAATTGTTATACCAGTTTTTAGCTTAAGGAGTGGTCAACATGGCACAACCCGATCTGTGCTCACGCATCTTTGGCTGCATGGTGGGCAACACCATCGGCGACGCTTTTGGCGCAGTGGCCGAATTCTTCACTGCCGAGCGGCTGCAACGCACTTACGGCACGCAGTGGTTGGACGAGTTTCTGCCATACTGCCCCGATTTTCCCACCGACCCGTATGGCGTGTGGCAGGTTGGCCCGCCGCGCGGAACCGGCACTGACGACACGCGCAACAACCAGATATTTGCCGAGTGCGTCATTCGCAACAAGGGCTACATCAACTCGCATCTGCTGGCGATCGAGTACATTGAGCGCTATCGCGACATCGATCGATTACCGGCGGCGCATCAGGCGCTGGCGGAAAGGCATTACCGCTGGGCCTATGACTGGTCGTGCGCCTACCTCGGAATGCATGAAATGCCCACCGGTGAGTCGACGTTGATCGTGTCGCAACTGGGCAACACGTACCCGATGCTGGCCGGGTTGATCTCGCTGGCGTTCGCGGGATTGCTGTATTGCGGTCAGCCCACACAGGCCTATCTGAAGACGATGGAGCTGGCATACAACGACATCGGCTATGCCAAAGACGCTAGCGCGATGCTGGCGGCGATGATCAGCGCGGCGCTTGGTGGCGCGGATGCGCAGGAGATGATCCGCGCGGGGCTGGCGACAGATCCGCATGGCTTCGGCGAGAACCGCATGATGGCGCAGTGGGTGCGCAGGTTGATCGCGGCAACCAATGGCGCGCCCGACGATCATGCTGTCGCGCAACTGCTCGCGCGCGAGGTTGCCTCACGTCACCCCTTTGACACTGTCGACGTGCTGGGCGTGCCGGTCGCGGCGCTGAGCTACACGAACGGCGACCCGATCCGCAGCATCGCCATCGCGGCGAATGACCGCGACATCGATGCGCGCGGCAACCTGATCAAGCTGCGCGACAACGACTGCACCGCCGGCGTGGCCGGGGCGCTCGTCGGCGCGCTACATGGCATCGAGGCGTTCCCAGAGGATTGGGTGCGCGACGTTCTCGCGGCGAACAAAGATGTCTATGGGATCGACATCGAGGCGAACGCGCGCCGGTTTCATGATGCGGTGTATGGAAGCGGGAGCTAGGCACTCACCAGTTCGGCGCTTTCAAACTGACTGTTGTACAAATCCGCATAGAAACTGCCGCGCGCCAGCAACTCATGATGGCTGCCCTGCTCGACGATATCCCCATTGTTCATCACGAGGATCAAATCGGCATTGCGGATCGTGGAAAGACGGTGCGCGATGATAAAGCTGGTGCGATTCTTCATCAGAGCATCCATGGCCTTTTGGATCAATACTTCGGTGCGTGTATCGACGGAACTGGTGGCTTCATCCAGAATGAGAATCTTCGGGTCGGCAAGGAAAGCGCGGGCAATCGTTAACAACTGCTTTTCACCCGCAGAGACGTTGGAGGCTTCCTCGTCAAGCACCAGGTTGTAGCCGTTCGGGAGCGTTCGGACAAAATGGTCGGCATGCGCAGCCTTGGCTGCGGCGATTACTTCGGCGTCTGTCGCGTTAAGCCGGCCATAGCGGATATTCTCCTTGATCGTGTTGTTGTAAAGCCAGGCATCCTGCAAAACCATGCCGAACATGCCGCGCAGATCCTGGCGAGTGAAGTCCCGAATGTCCTGATTATCAACACAGATCGAGCCGCTGCTGACGTCATAGAAGCGCATGAGCAGTTTGACCATGGTCGTCTTTCCTGCGCCGGTTGGGCCAACAATGGCAATTCGCTGACCGGGTTTGACGTTCACGGAGAAGTCATTGATGATGATTTTGTCCGGGGTGTAACCAAAGTGCACGTGATCGAACTGCACATGTCCTTGCACGCTTGTGAGCTTGACGGGCTGAGCGGCATCGGGAATTTCCTCTGGTTCATCCAGGAACTCGAACACGCGCTCGGCTGCGGCGG
>CAIXPS010000111.1 GCA_903921365.1 uncultured bacterium
ACCTCCTCGTTCAGGTAAGCGCCGGTCTTGTTGGCAGTGTAAGAGCCGATCAACGTGTTGAGCGGATCGTCCATGTCAACAAACTGCACGGTCGCGCTGCCTTCCTTGTACGCGCTCCTGGCTGTCACCGCGCCGTTCGCGCTCCTGGCTGTCACCGTGGCAATCTGAGCGTAAATGTCTGATGTCAGCACAGTGCTCCACACGCCATTCGCGTCCGCCGAACCGGTCAATGCGGTCAGAGTGCCGGCGGTGGTGGTAAGCGCAATCGTCGCATGCGGCACCGGGTCGCCATTGATGTCCGTCACGGTGACGGTCACATTCGTGGTGCTGATGCCGTTGGCGGCGATGATCGCGGGATCAGCGCTGACGACTATTGTCTCAGGCTGGCGCACCACTGGCGCTGCGTCCCATACTGCGCGGATCGTCTCAGGATCTGTAGACAGGTCGGCGAGTTTGATCTGTGCCGTGTATGTGGCCGCGCGAGTGAACTGAATGCGGAAGAAAGTGATCCCCTGGAAAGGCGCTGGCATTGCAAACGTGCCGCCGCCTGGAGGGAGTGTGCCGACCACATTGGCGCCATCATTGGCAAGCCCCACAGAAATCCAGCTTCCGCCCGCCCAGAAGTCAAACACAGGGATTTCGTTTGCTTGTACGTCCGATATCACAAAGTCATAGTGAATCGTCGCATAGTTCGCGCCGTCCGCCGGGTTATCAGAAGTGACGCTGAACAACTGCGTGACGCCGACAGCGTATGGCCCGTTGATGTCGAGGGAGGCGAGCGTGGGCAGTGCATAGACCACGACCGTGGTCGTAACCCACGCAGATCCTGCGCCGTTGGTGGCTGTGAGTGTCACAACGTACGTGCCTGCGAGACCATACGTGTGGTCAAGGACTGCGCCGCTGCCTGTGTTGCCGTCGCCAAATTCCCATGTGTAAACGACGTTTGTTCCTGTGATAGCTGTGCCCGTGAAGGTCATCGCATCATGAAGGAAAACCGGGCTGTTGCTGTTTGCTGCCAGACCGTCGATTGGCACGTCCACAACCGTGATGACGACTTCGTCTGGCTCACTGGCCAAGCCGCGACTATCGGTCACGACGAGCGTGAAGGTCAGGACGGTGGGTTGGGGCGGTGCTGTGAAGGTCAGCGAAATCGCGGTTGGATCAGTCAGCGTGACTTCCGTGCCGCCGGTTTGCTGCCACCAGTAACCCGACAGCGGCAGGTGTCCGTCAGGGTCGGTGCTGGCTGAGCCATCCAGCGTGACTTGTGTCTCAACGTAAACCTGCTGATCCGCGCCGGCAGCGGCGATTGGCTGCAGGTTCGTGATGGTGACATCGGTTGTCGCCGCGACATCCGCCACGTCGTTGCTGGCGGTGACGATGGCCGTGAAGACACCCGTGTTCGGGTAGACGTGCGTGACGACTGCGCCCGCTGCGGTAGCCGAGCCGTCGCCGAAGTTCCACTCGTACGTGATTTCCTCAGTGCCGTATTGAATTGTGGCGGTGAGGGTCGTGACCAGACCCAGCGTCGTCGGGCCGTCGTTGACGGCTTGCAGGCCGATGGCCGGGATATGGATATCCAGCCCGCCTGAGCTGCTCGTCTTGGTTGTCGTCGCACTGCTCGACGCGAGTGTCGCGGAGTTCGTGATGCGCACCGCCGAAGTCAGTGACGGATCAACCGTGCCGTAGATCCAGATCGTGCCGACGGCGTTGGCCGCCATGGGGGATACCTGGAATACGTAGGACGTAGCGCCCGTTGGTGTAATGGTCACCCCGGATGCGCTAACGGTCAGGCCGGTCAGTTGCGTTGGAACCGTATCTGTGACAACCATTTGATAGGCTGGCGCGGGGCCGCCGTTGGTGATCACGATCGTGTAGGTGACTGGATCGCCTGGCTTGACCAGTGTGGACGAAGCAGACTTGACGAGCGTCATATTGTTCGATGTCGCTTCGTCATAACCGATGTCGGTGCTCAGTCCCAGAGGTCGCGGGTCTCCGTCAAAATCCCTGATGACCGAGGCGATGTTTGTACCCTTGTCGATCGCGGCAGACCCCGCGCCGAGGTGGTAGTTTCCGCTGGCGGGAGCGATAAACATCGGGTTGCCGCCGATCACATCGAAGTTGCCGCCGCTGATTGTGCCGGTGCGCGTGGTAGTGACGTTATAGAACAGGTTGTAGTTCTCGGTCAGAGAGCCGGTGCTGCCTGTCCGCGAAATGCCTACTGTCGCAGTTGCGACAATCGTATTGCTGATGTAGACAGTCCCATATGCAATCGCAATCGCGCTGCCGCTCGCCAGTGTCGGGCTGGAAATGGTGTTGTTGATGATTGAAATGAGCTTGGTGTTATTGGCCTGCAAGCTCGCAATGGCGTTCCCCAGGTGGCTGCCGCTGGTGTTGCGTGTGAACAGCGAATTAACGATCGTCACTGTGCCGGTTATCCCGGTATTAAACGAGATCGCGCCGCCTTCGGCCCCTGAGTAGTTGTTGTCGAATACACAATTAGTGACAGTGAGCGCCCCATGCGTATCGATCGCGCCGCCCGCGTTTA
>CAIXPS010000112.1 GCA_903921365.1 uncultured bacterium
AAATGCATCGCATCATCACTGATATCGCCGAATAACGTGGCGCGCCTATGCGTGCACTGCGTGCATACTGTGACAAAATACGCGCCGGGTTGCGCGTAATCGTAACCGGATAGACGAATCGAATGGCGGTTGTGTCCGTCCACACCGATATTGTATGGGTGATTCACCCCGCGCGACATCCGTTCCGATCCGATCATCGTAGGGGCAATCCCTTGCGGTTGCCCCGGACGTGATCGACACGAAATGTCATTGCAATGTGGCACCTACCCCGCGCGACATCGGCGCCACAACGTCGTTTCGTGCACGCCGCGGCCGGGATGAAGCATTGCCATAACCGTCACGGCGCCCATAGTTTCGTGCAGGCAATGTGGCTCGGCACACCCCTACGATGAACTACGATGAACGGATCGGATCGGAGTCAATGTCGGTGCAGTAGCCGTACCATTTGAGTTGCTTGCCTGCGATATCGCGGATCGCCAGTTGATGCGCCTGAAACTGGCGGTATGCGCCGCTGTTATTCCGGATGCGGAACTCGATGTCAAACGTAACGCCGCCAGCCATCAACATGGCCCACTCCGCCTTGACCCGCTCGCGGTCGCCTGCGTGGAGCGCCTCGATCCAGCCGTAGCCAAGCAGCCCCGCCTCGGGAATGCCGGTATAGTCGATCCACTGGCGGCTGACGCTGTCGCACGCGCCGTCGGGGTTGCAGACCCAGAACAGTTGCGGCATGCTATTCATCAGCTGGCGCAGATAGCCATCCGTATCGCGCATCAGCACCTCCGCCACCTTCGCTGCCGTGATATCGGAGAAGGTGATCACCACGCCATCGATGTGATTGTCAAGCGTGCGGTAGGGCATGATGCGCACCTTAAACCAGCGCCCATCGCGAGTCGATATCGGCTTTTCTGAGAAGACCAGCGTTTGCAGGACTGTATCCACATCCGCGCTGAGTTCGGGGTAGAGCAGATCGGAGGCGATGTCGGTGATTGCCCGGCCGATATCGCCGGGGATCAGATTGATAATGCGCGCCGTCTGGGTGGTAAACCGCCGCACGCGCAGGGCGTTGTCGAGGAACAGTGTGGCGATCTCCGTGCTGTTGAGCAGGTTCTTCATGTCGTTGTTGGAGCGCGACAACTCGTCCACCTTGGCCACCAGTTCGTGGTTGACCGTCTGCAGTTCCTCGTTCATCGACTGCATCTCTTCTTTGGACGTGGTCAGCTCCTCATTCGTGCTCTGCAATTCTTCGTTGGTGCTCTGCATTTCCTCATTGGCCGATTTGAGCTCCTCTTGCGTGGATTGCATCTCCTCGCGCGTGGCCTGCAGGTGATCGCGCGCCTGTTCAAGCGCCTGTTCCAGCTTGCCGGCCCGACCCTTCCCGCTCGCTGTTTTTCCACTCAGGGGCGTTGCCACATCCGTAAACACCACCATCACCATTCCGCGCAAGCCCTCGGGTTCCGCGAGCCACCGGATGGTGAGATCGACGAACTGCGTCCCGCCATTGGTTCCCACCTTGATCCCCCGCGCTACTACCGTCTCTTTTTGGCGCGTGGCTTTCTGAAAGGCGCTGTATAGATCAACCCGCAGCCCTTCGCGCGCCATGGCGAAGATGTTCCAGTTGGCCTGGCCGGCAGCCGGCTCCAGATATTTGCCAGTGCGACCGCTGATATACAGAATATCGCCGCTTTCGTTGACCAGAACCGCCGCTGGCGCGAAGGTCTGCAACAGCACCTGATCAGCCAGCGTCTGGAGATTCGTGACCGGGCCGCTCACCTTGGTTTTTTGCAGATCGGTTCTCAACGGATTGTCTGGAACCGCGATCGGAAAAGTGACCGCCTCAGCAGGCGCGCTGGGTTCCAGGCGCTGATACAATCGCGCGGCGGCGTCGAGTGGTGCAAACAGGTCCGCGCGCGCGCCGATGGTCTCCGCGCTCCCCAGCAACAGCACGCCGCCAGGTTTCAGGCTGTAGAAAAACAACTGAATGAGCTTCTTCTGGGGTTCCGGCATGAGGTAGATCAACAGATTGCGACAGCTCAAAAGATCGAGCTTCGTGAAGGGCGGGTCCATCACCACGTTCTGCGGCGCAAAAACCACCATCTCACGGATATCTTTGTTCACGCGGTAGCTGCCTTCCTCCTGGACAAAGAAGCGGCGCAGGCGCTCCGGCGAGACATCCGCCGCTATGCTGGCCGGGTAGACGCCCCGGCGGGCGCGGTCAATCGCCTCGCGATCCAGATCGGTGGCGAAGACCTGTAACGTGCCGCCGGCCGCCTCGCCAGCCCCGTTCGCCTGCGATTGCTGCAGTTGCTGCAGTTCCAACGCTTCCTTAAAAACGATGGCGAGGGAGTAGGCCTCCTCACCGGTCGAGCAGCCGGGGATCCAGGCGCGCACCGGCTGGTTGGCCGGGCGGTTCGCCAGCAACATCGGGAGGACCACCGTCTTCAATTGCTCCCATACCGGCGTGTCGCGGAAAAAGTTCGTAACGCCGATCAGCAGCTCTTTGAAGAGGAGATCGACCTCCTGGTGATTCTCTTGCAGATAGCGGATGTAGTTAGAAATCCTGTCGATCTGGTGCAGCCCCATGCGCCGTTCGATGCGCCGAGTGATGGTGCTGTTTTTGTACAGGGAAAAATCGTGACCCGTCTGCGACCGCAACAGGGTATAGACCTTGTCCAGCGCGCTCTGTGATTTGTTCTCCTCCGCTATGTCGGGCGCAATCACATTCGGATCGTGCGACACATGTTGCAGATACCCCAGTATCTTGCCCGGCAACTCTTCCACCAGGGCAATCACGTCGGCCAGCCCGGCGTCGATGGCGCTGCGCGGCATGCCGTCAAATGCAGCCGTTGCAGCCGTTTGCACAAATACGGCGCCCGCTTTTTCCTTGATCGCGCGCAGACCCAGCGTGCCGTCTGACCCCATGCCGGAGAGGATGACGCCGATCGCGCGCTCCTGCGCGTCATCGGCCAGCGAGCGGAAGAAGGCGTCTATCGGCAGGCGCAGGCCGCGCGGCATCACCGGGTCAAATAGTTGCAGCACGCCGTGCAGGATGGACATGTCCCGGTTCGGCGGGATGACATACACGCTGTTCGCCTCGACCCGCAGGCCGTCCGTTACCTGCAGCACCGGCATGGCTGTGGCGCGTTGCAGCAGTTCCACCAGCATGCCCTTTTGCGTCGGGTCCAGGTGCTGTATAACGACGAAGGCGATGCCGCTATCCACCGGCGTGTGGCGCAGAAATTGCTCCAGGGCTTCCAGCCCGCCCGCCGAGGCGCCAATCGCCACGATCGGGAGCGCTACGGCGTCAGGGCGAGCGACGGGTTCGGCCTCTCCGGGCGCAAGCGCCGGCGTTAACGCGTCTTGTCCAGCATCCGCAGCCGCGTCACGCGCGGGCGGACGGGTCGTATGCTTGCGCTGTCGCGCAGGTTTTGTCGCACTCATTTCGCATCCCCCAAAGTGAAATAGAAGGTCGCGCCGTGGTTCACCTCTCCCTCGGCCCACACCCGCCCGCCATGCCGATGGATGATGCGCTGGACGATGGTCAATCCGATGCCGGTGCCTGCGAACTCGTCTTCGCTGTGCAGACGTTGGAAAGCGCCGAACAACTTATCGGCATAGTGCATGTTAAAACCGGCGCCGTTGTCGCGGACGTAAAAGACCACTTGCCCCTTGTCTTCAGTCGCGCCAACCTCGATGCGGGCGTTGGGCGTCTTGCTCGTGAACTTGATCGCATTCGCCAGCAGATTGGCGAACACCTGCCGGAGCAGGACGGCGTCTGCAGTGCAGTTGGGCAACGGGTTGACAACGATCTCAATTTCCCTGTCTGCAGTTTCAGCTTTCAACTCTTCGAGCGCGCGCCTGACGACTGCCGTGGTGGCTTGCATCTTGGGCTCGAAATCGTTGCGCCCCAGGCGCGCCAGTGAGAGCAAGCCGTCCACCATCTGCCGCATTTTGACCACGTTGGCGCACACCCGGTTGAGATACTTCTGCGCCTCGGGAGGCAGGTTGGCGGCGTAATCTTCCAGCAGGATGATCGAGAAACCGTCGATCGCGCGCAGCGGGGCCTTCAAGTCGTGCGAGATGGAGTACGAGAAAGCCTCCATTTCCTTGTTGGCGGCCACGAGTTGGGCGGTGCGTTCGACTACGCGCTGTTCGAGTTGTGCGGTCAACTGGCGCAGCGCTTCCTGGGCGTTGACGCGCTCGGTGATGTCGGTCAGCACAATCCGGCATTCCTGCCCATCGGCGGAGGGAGAGCCTCCCACATGGACATTCAGGGGCGCACTCCCGTTGTGTTCATGCGAAAGCGTCAGTTCGCACGCCTGTCTCATGCGTGTGGCAAACACCTTCTCAATAAAGTTCTTGAGCTCAAGCCGCTGGGACTCGACCACGAACAAGCTCAACCGCCGGCCAACCAGATCGGCGCGGTGGCCCCCGATCATGCGCGCGCCGGTCAGGTTCGTCTGGAGGATGTATCCGAGATGATCCAGCAACAGATACCCGACCGGGGCGAAGTCAAAGAGATCGGTGTATTTCTCCCGACCATTGTCAACCTCTCGCCATGCCCGCTGGAGTTCCTCGTTCTGCATCTCCAGCTCGATCTGATGCACTTGCAGTTCGTGCAGAAGCCGTTGCGTGTCCGCCTCGGGCATGTCCGAAGCCGGCTTTAGCGCGCGAGACATCAACCGTTCTTCCGCCAGACGGCGTATCTCCGTGGTTTCTCTGACGGTCTTCTTGTCCATTGCATTGGCTCCTTGAATATCGCTGCAAAGCCTGCCATCAGGTATCACAGAACAACCGACTCATTACCCACCCTCTCATTATCCTCCCAAATGGCGCCACGCGCACGGCGGAGTTTGCATCCGATCCGTTCCTATCATCGTAGGGGTGATGCAAGCACATTGCCTACGAAAACAATGTGAATCGTTACCTTCATGGCAATGTGGCTCTGCACGCCCCGGACGCCATCGACACGGTATTCATTTATCACGGCGGGCCAAGGCATAGTGGGGAATAGGCCCATATGCGCCGTTGGTTTGTGGTTGGCGGCGTCCGGGGCGTGCAGAGCTATTACGATGGAAAACAGATGGGACACCTATTTGTTTGCATCAGACTGACATCTTCGGGGCTTCTGGCGATAAACTCACACATCGCGATTGACCCCATGCCATAACTAAAGCCCCATATCCCACAGCGCGCCTCATAGGAAGGAGCGTCCTCGTCGGTTGGCAATGGATCGCTATCCACTCTCGCAACAACATGGGCAATTTCGCCGGGATGGTTGGGATCAATAAACACCTCGCCAACTCGATGAACCGTAAATCCCCAAGGGTTTATGTCGTAATCGTCGTTCTGTACTGTCATCACGTCCTCCAGTGATTGATCTGATGGAAGTCGGCGTCCAGTTCATACACCAGTTGCGCCACGATCTCCACGCGCCCGCCGTCATAATAGAATTTGCGCGGCGGCCCGTCCGTCTGCCCTCCAGCCGGGTCAGGGGTATAAGGTGGATAGGGCGATTCACCAACGGCGGCATCGTCCGGCTGACTGGCCGAGTCTTCCGCACCCACCGTGTAGGTAGTGTTGATCGTCCTGCCGTATTCGTCGATCTCTTCCTGCGTATAGACATCGGGGACGCCGTCGAATCGGGGGTCGGCAAACTTGCGCGTGACCGAGCCGGTGTAGTCGTAGATCGTGAAGAACAGCTTGCCCGGCCGGCGATACACACTCTTGCCGCTGACCATGATGCGCCCATCCGTGAATGCATACTGCTCCACGATGGCATGGGGATCGTCATCCCACCCGGCGGCAGCGAGCTTCGGCACTACGTATCTACGGCAGGTGTCAGCTTCGTTGGTCATATCGGCTGAAGAGGGTGTGTCTCTCCTGTGTCAATCGCGCCCCTATTGAAGGTAATTGTAATGCCATGTTGAGTGGTACACTCGCGCGAAAGATGATTCGTCAACTTCAACAGCGCCTATCTACGCCCGCCGGTCGCGCAATCGCCGTTCTGATCGTCGCCTTGATCGGGCTGGCGCTGCGGGTGTATCGACTGGACGCTCAGTCGTTCTGGTACGACGAGGGCAACAGCGTCCGCATCGCCGAACGGTCGATCCAACTGATCATCGAGGGTGCAGCGGGCGACATCCACCCGCCGCTGTACTACCTCGTCCTGCACTTTTGGCGCGCAGTCGTTGGCGACAGCGAAGTCGCGTTGCGCCTGCTATCCGTCGCCTGCGGCACCGGGCTGATTGTCTTCACCTACCTGGTGGGAACAGCGCTGTTCCGCCCGCGCACCGGGTTGATTGCAGCCGTGTTCGTCGCGTTCTCACCCTTTGCCGTGTACTACAGCCAGGAGGCGCGCATGTATGGGATGCTGGCGCTGCTGGCGCTTATCTCAACATGGTCTTTGGTTGAGCAGGGGAGAAGAGGAGACGCTGCGCGGGAGAAGAGGAGAAGAGGAGCGGCGTTTGCGATCTTATATGTAATCACAACGGCGGCGGGGTTGTATACACAGTATGCCTATCCGTTCGTGATGACAGCGCAAGGCGTGTGCGTTCTGATCTGGGTGGCGACGCACCGGACAAGTCTGGTGCGCAACATAATGGCTTATGCCGTCGTCAACGTGATCGCGCTGGCGCTGTATCTTCCCTGGCTGCCGATTGCGATCCGGCAGATTACAGCGTGGGGCGTGGCGCCGCAGATGTATGACCTGGGTCAGGCCATGCTGGATGCCTATCGCTGGCTGGTCGTCGGACGCACGCTGCCGCTGGAGCAGGCGCAGGCGGCGCTGATCGTGACTCTCGCGCTCGTCATCATTGGGTTCATACTCAGCGTATCGCGCCGGCGCGGGGCAGATCGTTCGGCGGCAGTCACCCTGCTCATCCTGGCACTGCTGCCGTTCGTCCTGCTGTTCGTTTTCAAGCTGTATCGCGAGGCGTACTTGAAGTTCCTGCTGGTGTGCGTCGCGCCACTGATGATCCTCGCCGCGCACGGCATTGTGACGCTGATCGATGGGATGGCCTCGCTCAGCCGCCAACCTTCTGACAAGCTGGAGACGGTCAGTCCCGCGCGGCGTCGACCACTCTTCGCGCGACCGACCCGTGACGAGATGCGCTATGGGTCGCAGATCGGCGCAGGCGCGATCGCGATTCTCGTGATCGGCAACGTGATGTTGCCCTCGCTGAACAACCTGTACTACAACCCGACCTACGCGCGCGATGACTATCGCGGCATCGCGCGGATGATTGAAACCGGCGCGCGCCCGGGCGACGCCATCCTGTTCAGCGCGCCAAACCAGTGGGAGGTGTTCACCTACTACCACCGCGCCGGCGCGCCGGCCATCCCGCTGGCCTATCGCCCAGCCAACACTGACGCCGTCGATGCGCAAATGAAGCCCATCGCAGCGCAATACACGCGGCTCTTTGTCCTGTACTACGCCGAGCAGGAGTCCGACCCGTCGAGCTGGTTTGAACGGTGGCTGGCCGAACATGCCTATAAGGCCGATGAACAGTGGGTGGGGAACATCCGGCTGGCGACATATGCGACGCGCGCGCCGGAGGGGGCAAAGACCGCGCAACAGGCAATCTTTGGCCAGGCGATTTCACTGGTCGATGTCGCGGTCGATGGCGGCGATAAGGCGGCTGGCGACATGGTGACGGTCAAACTCACGTGGCGCGCGCTGACAAAACCCGCTGGACGGTATAAGGTATTCGCGCATATCGGCGCTGCCGATGCGCCCCCGGTGGCGCAGAACGACGCCGAACCCGTCGCCGGGTTTCACCCGACGGATACGTGGAACGCGGGTGAGGAAGTCACGGATCAACGCGCGGTGTGGATCAAACCGGGCACGCCGCCGGGCGCCTATGGGGTGTATGTCGGCATGTATGATGCCGCGACGGGTCAACGGGTCACGGTTGCGGGTGGGCGTGTCGTCGGCGACCGACTGTGGCTCGGTGACATCATTATAATCAGGGCAAGATAGCATTCGGGAATGCTTCAGCCCAGGTGATCGTTGCGCCTGGACGCCTGACAACGCACCCCAGCAACGTTTTTACCGGTAGAGAATTGTATTGGATGGATTTGGAGTTTTAGAATCATGAGACGACGTGATCGACAAACAGCTTATTCGAGAGTTGTATTGGCCGTGTTCCTCAGCGTATTGATGATATGTGGGTTCGCCATAAACCCAAGCGGCGCACTCGCAGGGTTGGCTTCAACGGGCGGGCAGTCCGTCGCCCCGCCGCCCAAGGGCATTGCGCTACGCAAAACAGGACTTGATCCACTTGACGGCATATCCCCCATGGGGCGTCTGGCGCAGCAGGCCTTGCTGCGCGCGTCCGGCCTGGCCCCCAATAGTGGGATTGACTGCTCGAATGGCCAGGACTGTGGCGAAGGGCCGGCAGGCGGTCAGGCTGAAACCTCAATCGCGGTCGATGTGACGCGCCAGCATATCGTGATTGGGTATAACGACACGCGTGGTTTCGCCTTAAACCCGGTGTCGCTCTCCGGCTTTTTCTACTCTGACGATGGCGGGGCAACCTTCACCGATGGCGGGCAACTGCCTATAGTGTCGAATGGGCAGATAGGGACGACACTGCTGCCTCAGGTGTTTGGGGATCCGGATGTGATGTATGTTCCGGGCGGAACAGGATGCCAGTTCATTTATGCGTCGATTGGCGTCGTAGGGTATACGGGAAGCGCGCCACCAACGCCTACGTCACCTGGAGCAGCAGTTCAACTACCGCATTTTCTAATAATGTAGTCGTGGCAAGATCCACTAATAGCGCCGTCTCATGGGGTACCAGCGCCAACCTGGCTGCTGCGGACTTTCTCCCGATGGACTACGTGCTGGGCAATGATCGCGTGAATAACTTTCCCGCCATCGCAGTCGATAACTCCAACGGAGCGCGCGCGGGCAATATCTATGTGGTTGCGGCGGACAACGCAAACCACGACGGCGCCGACATCGCGTTCTGGCGCAGCACAAATGGTGGGACGTCTTTTTCTGCGACGGCGTTCTTGAATAGCCGGCCGGGGAACGATCGCGCGCAGTGGTTCCCCGCGGTAACGGTTGATCAAAACACCGGTCGGGTGTATGTGTTCTACCTGGATCAAGGGATTGCAACGAGCGGGGACTTAACGGAGATTACCTACACCTATTCCGATGACGGCGGCGCCACCTGGCACAAGCCCGCGCCGTTAACCCAGCGGCCGTTCCACGCCGGACATGGAAACGACACGGGACAACCGAACCTGGGCGACTATAACCGTATCGTGGCTCTGAATGGCGAGTTGTTTGCCGCCTGGGGAGGAACGTCACAGCCAGGGTATACGGACGGCCAACCCAACGCTTCCTTTACGACTCCTGATGTATTTTTCCGGCGGCTGGCAGCGACAACCGTGATGCCTTCGCTACGACTGGGCAAAGTCACGCTGGTTGATTCGGGCGGGAACGGCAACATCGACCAGACTGAACGGGTGACTTTGACCATTCCATTGGAAAACTATGTCACAAACACGCTGAACGCAGCCAGTGTAAGCGGCATCAACGCGCTTCTTTCTTCAGACACCCCGGGTGTGACGGTTGTTCAGGGCAGCTCAACTTATCCCACGATCCCCGCAGGCGGATCCGCCGCGAGTGTTACACCCTTCGTGCTGAACTTCGCCCCAAACTTCGTGCCGGGAACTACGACCGGTCTGAAGATGACCATCACCAGCACACAGGGCTCAATTACGCTTGTATACTCGCAGACAACTGGCACTCCTGTTTCAACCACTCTCTTTGCGGAAAATTTCAATGGTGTTTCGCCAGGCGCGCTGCCAGCAGGTTGGGGAACGATCCATCAAGGGGGCATTAACACCGTTCCATGGACGACTAATAATTCGTTTTGCGGGAGCGCAACGAATGGGCTGTTCCATGCTGAAGCGAACGACGGGCTCTCAGGCCAGAATGCGCGCTGGGAACGGGTGTCCTCGCCGAATATCGTCATTCCCGCCAACGTGGACTATGTGACGTTGGACTTTGACATATGCTACGACCTTGAGGATGAACCGGCTTTTAATGTGCTTGCCTACGACGGCGCAACTTTGCGCATCACCGATTTCACGTCGGGGCACTTTGCTCGCGCCGTGCTCGCAGAAGCGTTTGCGGAGCGGATCACCACTGGCGACTTCTTCCATTTTCCCAAGCACACACCGCGGTCAAGCAACGCCGCATATTTTCAGGATATGTCTGTCTGGTCGGGCGATTCTGCGGGCTGGAAGCATGTGTCGATGAAACTGCCTGGGATGCAGGGAACTACCGTGCAACTGCGACCAGACTATACACAGGATCAGCTTGGTTTGTGCAGCGATGTGCGTCCCGGTCACACGTGTGGGGTAATGATCGACAACATCGTGATGCGCGGGATTGTCTCAACCAAGGCGCCGGTTTTTAACGTGTTCGCGCCGATTGTCCTGAGGTAACGACGGTTACCTTCGATATCCAGGCTGACTCTGTCACTTTCTCACGCCTTCTGCATCTAAACGGGTGTAACCAATGAACAGGAGCGCGCAAAACTGGGCAAAAAGTAAAGGTGGTTTTCGGACGGCGGCGCTGATTCAAATGAAGGGATCTGCAGATCAATTATGTTAATGCCTGACTACAGATATTGTAAACTCAGCGCCAGAACATAGGAAGGGATGATTTTGCCCTTCACATTACGCAGCGATTTGGCACACCGATTACGGCGCAAGAATAAAGTACTCGGAGCCCACCCATCCCTCAATTCCACGGTCGTCGCGAAGTCGCAACCAGTTACGGCTATTTAAGGTTGTTTCCTGTCCAATAATGACTGCCCGAGTGCCATCATGCCAAGCGGTAAAGGACGGGCCATCCGGGCTTGCGTGGATGAAAACACCCTTGCCGCCCGTATTCCCAATGTAGCCGACAACGGGTCTGGGTGTCGGTGTCAGGGTTGGCGTCGCTGTCGATGTCACTGTCGGCGTCGGCACATCGGTTGGAAGTGGGCTTGGTATCGGCGTTACGGTCCGGCTGGGCATTAGGGTCGGGGTGGGCATTGGGGTGGCTGTCGCAGTCGCTCCGGGGGTCGGGGTGGATGTCGGAATTGAAGTGGGTGTAAAGGTTGGTAGAACGAATGCATCCAACTGGGTTGTTGGTATTACCATCAACAACAACGCGACCGTTCGATTCAGACGCCTGGCGATCTGTTCCTGTAAATGAGCATATCCAGCATAAGTAATACCGCGCAAGACAATGTGACACAGCGCCTTTTGATTCCTCGGATGTTCATATAATGATAGTGGCGTTTGCCTGATTCTCGATCCTCGTGATGATCAGTGCGGGTATTCGTCATTTTTAAACCTGGAGACACGTACGAAAAGTACCCACTTTAATAGTGCTGCACGCTGGTTAGACCGCATACAACCCTCGGAGTCAACGGTTCTCGGTGGCGCGGCTGTTCTGGTTGGACTCGCGAGCGGCGCCGGGGTGTGGCTTTTTAAGCGCCTTATTGATTTGGCGCACCTGATAGCGTTTGACAACATTGGCACTTTCCTGGAGCAACTTGGCCCATGGACGGTTTTTCTTGTCCCGGTCCTGGGCGGGGTCATAGTTGGTCTGCTGCTCCACTTCTTTGTTGGTGAAGAGCGGCACCATGGCGTGGCTGGCATCATGGAGGCAATGGCACTTGCAGGCGGTCGTTTACGATACAGGAGCGTCCCGGCCAAGGCGCTGGCGGCAGCCATTTCTATCGGTGCAGGCGCCTCAGTGGGACCAGAAGACCCATCGGTCCAAATCGGTGCGAACCTGGGTTCCATGTTCGGCCAGGTGTTCCGCCTGTCTGATGAGCGGGTGCGCGCACTGGTGGCAGCCGGCGCCGCTGGCGGTATCGCTGCTGCGTTCAATGCGCCAATCGCGGGGGTGTTTTTCGCTATTGAGGTGATTTTAGGCGAACTCAGTGCCAGCTCACTTGGTGTAGTGACGCTGGCAGCCGTCATTTCAGCCGTGTTCACACAAGCGGTTTCGGGCCAGCAGCCAGCCTTCCCTATTCCAGCGTACACTTTTCAGGGTGTGTCCGAGTTGCCCTTCTATTTAGTCCTTGGACTGATCGCCGGCCCCATTGCTGCTGCATATATCCGCCTGTTGGACGGCTCGCAACGCATGTTCCATGTCCTGCACATCCCGGCCTGGCTTAAGCCAGTGATAGCGGGTTTAGCCGTTGGAATCGTGGGTATCTTCCTGCCACAATTGTTTGGCGTGGGCTACGACACGATTGGCAGTGTGCTCAATAGTCAGTCCCTGGCCTTTGGCCTTGTATTGCTGCTCCTAATCGGCAAGTTAATCCTGACGCCGATCAGCATTGGCGCGGGTTTTCCGGGTGGTGTTTTTGCACCCTCATTATTCATCGGCGCTATGGTAGGTGAGGGACTCGGGCAGGTTATTGCTGTTCTATTCCCGCAAATGCATATTGCGCCGGCCGCATTTGCTCTGGTGGGCATGGCAGCGGTGCTTGCCGGGTCGGTTCACACACCGTTAACCGCCATCATCCTGCTTTTCGAGATGACAAACGATTACCGCATTATTCTGCCAGTGATGTTCGCGGTTGTGGTCAGCATGTTCATCTCACAGCGCCTGCAGCGCGATTCGGTCTATACGCTGGCTCTGGCGCGAAAGGGCGTCAGGCTGCAACGCGGGCGCGACGTCGATCTTCTGGAGGGCATCACTGTTGCAGAAGTGATGCAGCAGGACTCAGAGGTGCTGCTTGCGTCACAGTCAATTGAAAGTGCAATGGCATGGCTCTCGGTAACACGCCATCACGGAGTGCCGGTAGTCGATGATCGTGGCCGGCTGGTCGGCATTCTGACCTTGGCGGACATTGAACGCGCCCAGAACGGAGATCATCCTCGAAACGGCGAACTTACAGTCGGCGACATCTGTACACGTGAACTGCTTGTCGCAACACCGGACGAGTCAATCGGCGCTGCTCTGGGGCGAATGAGCCCGCGTGATATCGGGCGCCTGCCCGTCGTTTCGCGTGATGATCCGAACCACCTTATCGGGATACTGCGGCGATCTGACCTTGTGCGCGCATACGATATCGCCATTACAAGGCGCAGCGAAGTGCGCCATCGTGCGCAGCAGATTCGCCTAGTTGCCTTCAGCGGTGCTAGCGTCATCGACCTTGTGGTCGAACCCGGTTCGGCCTGTGCGGATAAGCTTGTCAGTGAAGTGCCCTGGCCAAAGGAAGCCATCATCGCCAGTGTCCGCCGCGGCGGTCAGATACTGGTCCCACGTGGGGATACTCGTCTGAAAGCCGGGGATGTGCTTGTAATCGTAACGAATGGTAGTGTCCACGATGAATTGGCGCGCCTCAATCTTGCGAATGTCTCATCGGGCGCCTGAAACAGGATTTGAGTTATGGGCAGCATCGAGATCAAAGACGCGTTTACCAGGCTAAAACAGGCCGAATGCGGCATTAACTTCCACCAAGAGCACCATTGACGATGCAAAGGGCGTGATGCTAGTGGATTTCTGGGCCACGTGGTGCGGGCCGTGCCGCATGATTGCGCCGATCGTCGAGCAGATTGCACAGGAAAACGACGGTAAAATCAGCGTGGGTAAGCTGGATGTAGACGTGAATGGCCAGACGGCGATGAAATATGGCGTCATGAGTATCCCTACGTTGATCCTGTTCAAGGATGGCAAACCGGTGGAACGACTTGTTGGTATGATGCCAAAAGAGCGCCTGATGGCCAAAATCAAACCGCACCTGAACTAAGAATCGGATCAAGTTCGTAAGACCTGGCGCTAAATGACCACA
>CAIXPS010000113.1 GCA_903921365.1 uncultured bacterium
GACGGTAAGAATGGCAATAAGTGAAGGCGAGTTCAATCGACTGGTAGAAACCCTGCACAACCTGTACATGAGTATTGATGCCGGTAAAGGTGGCAAAGTGTCATACGGCAGACTCCAGGACTACATGTACACGCAGGAAAAAGCTGCCACAGTCGAGAAAGAAGTGCTGGAAGCGATTCCAGTGGGCTACTGGGAGTGGATTCCCACCCCGACGCTCAAGGTTCAGGCGGTCAAGCAGTCTGATTCCCGCTGTCTGCGCGTAGAAGGCAGGGAGTTGGTATGAACACGATTGAAGAGGTCATGTACCACGGCACGCCGGTGTTCGAGGATGGCAAGCATCGCGAATTCCTGTATGGCATTTTCCGCTACTACGTGGAACGCACTCTGGATCAGTGGACGATCACAAAGCGTGAATGCACACTCCAGCCAGGTGAGCAAATCATCTACACCCCCTGGCATGCCACAAGCCCCAAAAACAGCGAGACCGGTTTTGTGACCAGTGTTAAGCACTATGAGAATGGCGAGATAACCGTGTTCTGCCGGTTCTGGTTGAAGGATGCGCCCTATGAGTTGCGCAACAAGTTAAACAGCGAAGGTGTGGCCTGCATATCCCCTGAACGGCTGTCCCGCCACCAGACGCACGCCCAAAGCATGGTCAATCAGTGGATGGAAGAAAATGGCAAATAACTTCATGTCCTCTATTGTCAAAACTGGTGGCTGGATGGTTTACCACAAGCCGTCTAAGAATGACATGATTGCTTGTGAAACAAGGGAGGAGGTCGATGCCGTAATAACGGCTCTGGCTGCTTACGTCAGCAACTTCAAGAATGTGCCAGATGGCCGGTTGGCAACCTGGCGTTATGCGGCGATTAAGGCGAAAGCCAGCGCCAAGGTGGTTGAGATCAAAAATGTAGGGGAAACCCTGCGGGAAATTTCGGGGATCGAAACCCAGATCGAAAAGTGAATTTGGCCGGGCCAAAACTGGCTCGCCGTTTTAAGTGAGAGGTTACATGTCGCACAACAGAACTGAATTTATCGGCAAATTGGGAAAGGATCCCGAAATGCGTTATTTGCCATCGGGCGATCCAGTGACTACGTTTAGCGCAGCAGCAGATCGTGTGTGGAACGACCGGGAGGGCGTCAAGCAGACGGAAACCACCTGGTATCGCGTGACCGTATTCAACAAGCAGGCCGAACCGTGCAACAACTTTCTGCACACCGGCAGTAAGGTGTACGTTGAAGGACGACTGAGCGTTGACCCGAAAACGGGCGGCCCAAAGATCTTCACCCGCAGAGATGGCGCCCCTGGCGCATCATTTGAACTGATTTCAGAACATGTGGAATTCCTCAACACCAAAGCTGAGGACGATGCTTACCGGAGCAAACCTGCTGCCACCAACGGTAATGGCAGTGAGGCCGACGGGCAGGACTTCTAATGGCACAGTATGAACTAGACCCGCGCTACTGGATGGATGCGTCAATGGCAAACGCCAAACGACACGCCATCGATTGGCTGAAAGCTCAGGGTGTTGCCACATGCAACATGATACTGGCGCTCAAGGACGACCCGCTTGCCACGAAAGAACGCATCCAGTTTCTGGCTGACAAGTGCGGGGTGCTTGAGGGATGCGTCAAGGCATTACGGGAAGGCACAGTAGGCATTCTGCCCAAACCATGAATTACGACCCACGGCTACACACCATCCATCTGCAAGAGATGGGATATTTGCTGTCACTGATTGGCAGGGTGAGTGGCAGCACCTGCAAGCCGTGGATTCCCGTGGTGCCAGATGGCCGCTGGACGTTCCTGACGCTGGACGCCAGGATGATTAAGAAATACTGTGACCTGCTGGGTTGCACAAGGAGCCAACTTCTCGGATTGTATAAGTAGCGAAGGGTGGACAAGTAAAACACCCTTTGTTAGAATCGCCTTGTTACTGATCTGTGGCACTAATAACGGATCCATCGATGACATCATCAAGATCCAATACTCTGCCATTCAACAAACGCTGGCGCATTTCGAGGTGCGCGGATTCATCGAGAGATTGAGTCTCTCCCATAAAAGTATTGGTCAGAAAGGCGTTCCCTAGTGGGTTGTTCAGTAGCAACGTTGCGGCCTGCACCTGATCCCTGAACGGTGCATGAAACTTCTTCCCATCTTCGTCCTCCCCCATCACTTCGCCCCTGGCTATCCGGACTACATTACGTAGCACATCGGGTAGCCCATCGTGATAAATCTGGAACAACGTTCCACGAATATCAGCGCGACTCGTGCTCTCCAGAAATTCAGCCAGCACGATCTGAGTAGCAACCCCGATTGCGTCAGACCTCTTGAGAGTATGCAGTATTGGCAGGCTGATGCCAAGCTGTTCGGCAATATCCGTGTCGCGTAGTTTCCGGTCGCTGAAACTCAGATCGCAATATCTGATGCAGGCGATCAAGCTCTCCACCGCATGCGGATCGGTTACGTCGTAACCCATATCCGAGGCCATCTTCAGTTGAAACGATTGAGTTTTCTTATCCATGGGGCATACGATAACTCTTTAAGGTGAGGAAACGATGGACTTAGAGTCAGATCATTGCCGCAGTCCGCTGGCATGGATGTTAAATCACACCATTCCGGGCGCGTACTGGCTTAGCGAAGCCAACTACGGCAATGGCATGTACACATCCGGCAAACCGGACGGCTTTGCAATGCCGTGGGGATTGCCGATTGAATGCAAGGCAGACAGAGGCAGCTTGTACACTGGCAACTCCAAATACCCGGCGTCCAAGTCGAAGGACTGGAAGCCTGGCGACCTGTTGCCACAGACAACCGGCCTGCACACATCCCAGCGTAATTGGCTCGGCCAAATGTGTCGGCAGCCCGGCGCATACGTTCCGTATTACATGGCAGCATGGATCAACCCCATTACAAAGGGCAACATCAAGCACGAGTTCGACCGGCTGTTTCTGGTGAACGTGGATGTGTGGCTGGACATGGAATACATCGCCACGACCAGGTACGACACGCACAGCATTCCGTTGAACGCTACAACCACGAATTACAAATACCGCAGGGAGTTGAATGTTGAGCGTTGGTTCGGGGCTTATGCGCTGGATCAATACCAGCGCGTCAACGAAAAAGGCAAGAAGACATTCGCATGGAGGATACCGGCCACGCATCCAGTTTGGGACGACCTCCGTCAGCACCAGTTGACCATCCTGACCAATATTGAATTCATAACGACCGAAGGTAAACCATGAGCAACAACTCTTTTGCGCTGGCGCTGACCGAGTTTGAACAAAAGGCAATGGATGACATCCGGCTGGGCGCAGCAGCGCGTGAAGCATTGCGTTTCACGCAGGAGCTGGACAGTGACAGCTTCCAGCAGTTCATCCTGCAACTGGCCCACATTGCTGGCACAGTGTACGAGTGGAAAACCCCGGCTCGCAAAGCGCAGGAGGATGACAAGTCGTACAACGTGCGCATCGAAGCGGACTTCATGCAGTTGACCGGCTTCACACTGGCAAATCTGATCACCAACAGCAAAGGCTGGATCGGGGTGTGGGCTGGCATGGTGCTGGACAGGGGCTTGATGCTGATACCGGAATTTAACGCAGATACGGATGCCAAAGACCTTGCCGTCCTGCTGGACAACTGGTTTGAGCATTGCGATCTGAAACGCCACCTGACACCCGACGCCTACAGCCGGCTGCGCGGCTACTTGTTGGAGGTTCACCCCCACTTGAAGCTATTCAGCAAGAACATCGACAAGATCGTCAAGCCCATGCTGCTCGATGACGACGCGGGTTTCGGCGTGGCTGCAAAGATACGGATGGCAGTTGATGCAGTCCGCGAAGCGCACAAATTGAACCGTGGCAGCAGCGCTATCCCGCGAGAGTTGGGACAAGTGCTCGCCACGTCCTTTGAGAAGGGCGGCAAACATCCTGACGAACTGCGCGCCGAGATCGGCAAACTTGGCTTCCTGCCCAAATGGGAAGCCAGAAAGCAGAAGCCAGTGCAGGTGGGTAGCTGGCTGCTGGGTAGTGAAGAGACTGGCGACAAGCGAATCGAGTATTTGATCATCGCGGACTCGCCGGAAGCAATTACATTCCTGGAATCAATGTTAGGTCGCGAGCCGTTTGTGCTCCGATCTGACCTCGGAGGAGACAGTGATCGTAAACGACGGGAGTACAAGCTACAACTTGGTCACGATCAAAGTCGTGAGAGCTAACTACTTCAGCGGGTTGCAGGCGCACTTCAGCGACCCGGCTGAGATGAAAGCGGAAGCGGACACAGCTAAGGAGGATGGGCCGCGCATCCAACTGATTGACATCGGCGACATCGATCCAACCCTGTTGGGCGATGAGGAAACACGAGTGCCACAGTCAGGCTACTCGGTGCGCATCGAGGGTGATGACACGACTATGGTTGTCGAGTTCATCCTCAAAGGCTGGGGGCGACGTGACCTGAAACCCGGCGAGAAATCGAAACTGGAGCAGCGCATCAACATGCGTCAGAAGTACGCCATTGCAGCGTCAGACCGGCGCGCGAAGCAGGAATTGGCCCGGCCAATTGTTGTGGCTGTGCCGCAATTTGAGATTATGACTGAAGCAGAAGCCGTCAAGCGAGGCCTGGCATGATAGAAAACTCATCCATGATCCACGAGTATCAGGTCGCCGGCGCAGCAGCCCTGGACTCAACCGTACTCGACGAATGGCCGGAAGCAGTAACGTATCTGGCCTATCCAGAGTCAACAGCCTTATGGAATGCTGTCAAGAAAGCCAAGGCGCTGGCGCTCAAGTCACCCGGCAGGATGACCGACGATCCGTTGCTACTGGCAAGTCTGATGGTTGCAGGTGGATACGCAGAAGCCACGCCTGAGTTCGTTGCCACCAAACTGTTGACGGTCGCCAAGACATGGCCTTCGGACAACATGGAATCGACAGTCGGCTATCTCAAGGAGATGTACGAGCGCCGCGAGGGTGACAAGTATCTGACAACCTTACAGCAGCAGATCAAGATCGGCAGGATCGACTTTGCCGAGGCGGAACAACTGTTCAGCAAGCGGCGCGCGGAAATCGCCGGTGTGCGCAAGGATTACATCTTGAACGCAGAGGATGCTGGCGCATACGGTGAGATGACCGCTGCCAATCGGCGTCAGTTAGCACTCGACAAAAAGACGCCGAAATTGCCGCAGAAACTTATGAGACTGTCCAAAGAGGTGCAAGTAGAACTGGACACGTTGGTCTTGATTACCGGCCCCACGGGTGGCGGCAAGTCGGTGCTGGCCGAGATGATTGCTGAAGAACTCATGGAAAGCGGCGAACCTGTGTTCTATGTGCTGACTGAACTGACCAAGGCGCATGCAATCTGGCGCAGATTGTGCCGCAAATTCGGAGTGTCATACGACAAGTTGCGTCTGGGTTACTGGGAGGAGCAGTACGATGAAGAACTCAACTCGCGCCCGAATGGTGGCCGCATCGATTACATCGAAGGTCAGGGTGTGCCATTGGATCAGCTATTGAATGAGGGACGCCGGCGCAAGGCGCATATGATCATCGATTACTGGGACATGATCACACTGGGAACACTTAAGGCGTTTGGCGGCATGAAAGGCATCTCGCTCAACAAGGGCGACCTGATCGGCGCTGGACTGGCCGATGCCAAGGGGTATGCGCAACATCAAAAGCGGCTGGTCGTTGTCGTGCAGCAGTATGGCAAGGATGCCGAAGCAGGGCCGATGGATTCGGCCAGATTCAAGCATCGGGCGAACTTGTACCTGAAGATAGTTGTGGATGAATGCAAGGATGGCATGTGGATGTTTCATCCGTTCGCTGATGCAACCGGCGCGCCCATAAAACTATGGATTGCGCCTGGGAAACTTGATCCAAACTGCAAGATTGTTTCAGAAAAGGACACCTTTGGAAGTTCAGCAGGCTTGAAGTTCCCCATGTTTCTCGATGGGGCAAGGTTCCGGTTCATTGCATTGGACAACAACAATCATGGTGTCATGTCGGTTTCTGACAACCTATGAGGAAGATCGCAAAGCCGAATGCCGAGACGCTGGACTATGTGGCTTGCTTCAAGTGCCAGTGGGAGGCAATCGAGAATCCTTATACGGTGGTTTTTGGCCAGGCCAATTCACATGCCACTGAGTACGCGATCTACAACGAGAACGGCCATGCGGAATACGTCACCAGTCATACTGGCACACCCGCATGGCGCGTGATGTTCCGCGTTCGATTCGACAGCTTGCCCGCGCCTGTACAGGCCGATGTGCGCAAAAGGTACAGGGAGGTATGGCATTTAGTGAGTACCTGACGCAGGCTGAAAATTCCATGTGATCACCCTGGTAGACCTGTCTGCCGGGGTGTTTGTTTTTGAGGGAGACAACGGTTATGAGTTTTGAACTATTGAGGGATGCGGTAATCGCGGCGCTGGATAGCGGCCCGTTTGAGAAGTCGAAAGTCGCGCTGGCATTCGAGAGAGCCGCCGCAGACATGGCAGTCATCATCTTCACTCGCACTTGTGTAGAGGAAACTGCCAAGCTGGAGCCAGGTGAGATCACCGACGACGCCTGGATCGGCATCAAGGATGTGATCGAGGATCAGATCGGTGGCGAGTCAGATGCCACAATCACAGCCATCGTTGACACCGGCATGGCAATCGACCGTGGTGATGACGATGATAGTTACGACGAATTTGCTGGCACGATGTTCGATGACAGTGACTCACCGGAGAGTATATGAGTGCACAATTAATTGGGGTAGATGACAAGGTAACTGACATCGGACACGAGCCAACGCTCAAGGAAGCACAGGCAATGGTTGGCGGGTATGTTGAGGTGCTGCTAATACACGTCGGCAGAAAAGTTGAGCAGTTGCTGTTCAACGAGGACGGCAGGCGATTGGAGTTGGAATACAACAGCGCCGCCAGCACGTTGGCGCGCCGCAGCATCGTTGGGCCAGCCATTCATCTCACTGGCAGGGAGAAGTGGAAGTGACTACTGCCACTATCGAAGCTCCATCCCGCTTGTCGTGGGAACAGATCAACCAGACCGCCGACATGCTGGCTGTAGTTGCGAAACACGTTCCCGAAACACGCGGGCATTGGAACGGGTATATGACCAACGAAGTGCCATGCCCGAAGTGTGGCGGTAAGACACGATTCAGGCTGCGCCTGGGTCACAACGGGCTGATGATGGCATTTTGCAGTCATTGCGCCGAGGCAGGATTAACACCGATCAGGTATATCGCATGGTATTACGACTTTGACCTGAAAACAGCCGCCGACTGGTGGCGGGATCAGCATCAGGTTACTGTCAAAGTGGCAGTTCCTATGAAGCAACAGGAGCACAAGCCCCTCGAACTGGCAATTGCGCTGCGTTGCCACAATCGTATGGACGTGCGTGCTCGCGACTACATGCACGCACGCGGCATGAACGACCACATGATCGACCACTTCAAAGTGGGGTATCACACTGGTTTCAAGCGCTACTCGTTTCCGTTAATCATTGGCGGCATGTTGTGGGGCATCCAGTACCGGCTCAACCCGAAGCTGGAATACGTGCTGAAGTTCCTGCGCCTGTTCGAACACCCGGAGCGCCGGGTAGACATCAAGCGTTACGTCAGTGAGACGGGCAGCCACAACCACAACTTGTATGCTCGCGACGAGATACAAGATGGCGACGTGCCACTGCCGTATGCCGTTCTCATTGAGGGAGTGCCAGATGTGGTTGCCATGTGGTCGCAGGGGTTCCCGGCGTTCAGCACGTTCCAAGGCAACAACCGCGCCAAGCCGTGGGACGTGGCATGGAACAAGTATCTGGCAGAGATCGAAACGATCTATGTGATCCCGGACAACGATGTTGGTGGCAGTGGTGACTTCTTTGCCAGTGAGAAGGCCAAGGCGATTGGGCCGCGGGCGCACATTCATTTGTTGCCAAAGGGCTACAAGGATATTGGCGAGTTCATCATGGCAGACTTGACAACCGCACCACAACGGTTAGCCGACATGCTGCACCTGCCGCCATTGAAGGAGTTGTTGCAATGAAATTGGGTGGTGTAAAAACTTGCGTCCACCGGGCTGCAAGGCCTACGATGCAAATATGGAGAGAAGAATGGAACGCAAACAAAACAGGGTAAACGACAGTGAAGTTTATTGGCGATTAGCGTCGATTATTGCTGAATCGGCGCGCAGGCGTCACAAAAAGTTGGCGCGGCCAACGAAGGTGGTCAGTGGCAAGTGAGCAGATCTCCGTCGCGCTGTATGAACGATACTCCAGCGAGATGCAGCGCGACGGATACAGCATCGCGTTTCAAGATAACATTTGCCGTGCCTGGTGTGATGCAAACGAGCGCACTGTCGTTGAGGTGTACCGCGACGAAGCCAAAAACGCCAGCACTAGCGAGCGTCCCGAATTTCAGCGGATGTTGCGCGACGTTAACCGACACATCTGGAAAGAAATCGTCTTCTATGATCTCAGCCGGTTTACCCGTAACATCGAAGACGCGGCACTGATTGGCCAGATCGAACGCAAGGGTATCAGACTCGTTTCAGCGACGCAACGATTCGACACAACTGACCCAAGCGGAGCACTTACTCGAAACGTATCTCTCGTCATTGACGATTACTATCTGCGCAAGCTGCGCCAGGTGACCACTGCCGGCAAGGTTACACGCGCCAAAGGTGATGAGCGCCGTGGAGTTGTCGCCAGGTCAAACGCCAGCCAGCCTCCATTTGGATATTCGCGCATTATCAAGGCTGTTGATGATCGTGCCTATAGGGACGATCTGCCCAACGAACAAGCAACATGGGCCACATCCGCATTTGAGCGTTACGCTGAGGGACTACATAGCGATCTGGATATTGCGCGGTGGTTGAATCGGAACGGCATAAAGACTACGAGAGGTGCGCCGTTCTCGAAAGACACAGTGCGTGTGATGCTGATGAACCGTTACTATGCCGGCTGGGTAGCGTATCGTGGCATGAGTGCCGAGTGGACTGCGGGTGGCAAACGCAAACGCAACCCGCGCAATCAAACGCAGTGGACTCGCGGAAGCCATAAGGCGATTATTTCGGATGAACTCTTTGAGCGTTGTCAGGAGGTGCGGCGGGAATCATCACACCGTCAGGCTGGCCGCAAACCATCCGAAGTGCATATTTACCTGTTGAACGGTCTCGCAGTATGTTCCAAGTGTGATAAAAAATTGGGCTGCTCGATGGTGAACTCTGACACGAAAGAGAGTTACCGCTGTAAATCGTATGAACGTGGCATCGAATGCACGTCGCGCAAACACCATGTGCGCCAGGAGGTGTTGCAACCCTACATTGACCGCATGATTGAACAGTTGCGCGTGCCAGATGAAGTCATCGACACTGCCATTGAACTATCACAAGCACCTGAAACGCTTAGCAATACTGAGAAACGACAGAACGACCTAAAGACAGAACTCACCAGGTTGAACCGCATGTACCAGCGCGGCGCGGTAGCCAACGCGTACTATGACACAGAACTCGCCCGGATCCAGGCCGAGATTACCGCTCTTGCGCCGGTTGCTCCGGTGGAGATCGAGCAGGCTGCCGAGGAAATCGCCGGCCTTGCAGACGCATGGAAAAATCTGGACGCGCAAGGGCGACATGATGTGCTGCATACATTACTGGAGTCAGTTGTCATCGACATTGAAAAGGGCGCGGTAGTAAAATGGAATCCACGCAGAGAGTTCGCCGCGATTTTCGCAGCCGTTGAAATATGAACCTTAAACTTTTGCGGTAAATGAGAATTGAACCTTAAATTTTCGGTGATTTCGGGTGATTATGCGGAGTAGACAATAGATAAGACGACGCCCGTCGCGTCCGTCCCAAGCGGAAAATCAAGGGTGATTATGAACATCACCCTTGAGTGTTTTTTCTCGCGTTTGGCCATCAATTCGCGACTTCCTGTTCATCTGGCTTTTCGAGCAAGTAACGTCCCTCGTCTCGTTTTAGCACGGTCTGCGTA
>CAIXPS010000114.1 GCA_903921365.1 uncultured bacterium
ACAGGCCTATCTGTTGAAAGGCGCCAAAACCGCGCGGCTGGCTGATGCGATACGCGGCGTGCACGCCGGGGAAGCGCTACTCGACCCCGCGCTTGCGTTGAGGGTCATGGACGAGTTTCGTCGCATCAGCGCATCCAACCCGGCGGCGCTGCGCGACGCATTAGACGCCGCTCAGCAGAATGAGTCGGCGCTGGACGCGCAACGGCTCTCGCCGCGAGAAATGGAAGTGCTCGCCCTGTTGGCGCAGGGGCTGAACAACAAAGACATTGCTGCCACGCTGTACCTGACCGAAGGCACGATCAGGAACTACATCAGCAGCATCATGAGCAAGCTGCATGCCAATGACCGCACCCAGGTGGTCATCAAGGCGGCTCAGAAACGGCTGATCAAGCTGGATTAATCCTCTGGATTAACCCTCCGGGTTAACCCTTCAGCACGGCTTCCAGCACCTGCACCGGGTGCAGCGGTTTGCGACCGCCACCAAGCTGTTCGATCTGCTCACGGCATGACGTGCCCGGCGCGACAATGAGCGTGTCCGGGCTGGCCGCCCGCACCGCTGGCAGCAGCGACAGTTCGCCAACCTGCTGTGAAATTTCGAAGTGCTCGGCCTCGTATCCAAATGCGCCGGCCATGCCGCAACACGAAGAATCGACTTCCGTGACGCGATAACCGGCCATGCCCATGATCTGCCTGGCGCCTTTGGTGCTCCACACTGCTTTCTGATGGCAGTGCCCGTGAAACAGCACTTCGCCATTCGCGGCGAAACGCGGCTTCAGCAACACATTGCGCGTCCCATCGGCCAATGCGCTCACAAGGAAATCCTCAACCGATTGCGTCGCTTTGCCGACGGCTTCCGCATCTTCGCCCGGCAGCAAATCGAGGTAGTCGTCCTTGAGCATCGCGATACAGCTCGGTTCCAGCCCCAGGATCGGGATGCCCTGGCGCGCGAGCGGCGCAAGCGTCGCAATATTGTGCTTCGCCAGCGGAACCACTGCCCCCGGCTGTCCCTGCGATACCAGCGTGCGACCGCAACACTTCGTCTTCGGCACGATCACGTTGAATCCCGCCCGCTCAAGCAACTCGACTGCCGCTATGCCGATCTCCGGGTTGTTGTACTGGGTGAAGGTGTCCACAAACAGCGCGACCGTCGACTTTGGATCGGCAGCCCCTGAGGGGCTCTGCGCCGGTTTGGCGTGCTTCTTCCACCATGCGCTGAAGGTCTTTGGCGCAAAGAGGGGCATCGGGCGTTTGGACGTGACGCCCATCCATCCGAAGATCGCGCGGGCCAGCGGCAGCTTCAACGCCCAGTTCGCCAGCGGGGCGAACGGCGCGCCAAGCGCATTGAATCGGGCGATATTGCCAAACAGAAACGCCCGCAACGGCAGTCCCTTCTGCGCGTAATACTTCGCCATGAAGTCGCTCTTCAGCTTGGCCATATCCACGCTCGACGGGCACTCGGACTCGCACGCTTTGCAGGACAGGCACACTGACAGCGCATCGTAAACCATTTCGGCGGTCACAGGCGGCGGGCTGCCGTCCTCGCCCGTGTTGGCGATGCGTTCGGGCGCGAGAAGCGCGCTCTGCTCGGTAATGAAATGGCGCAGGAGGTTGGCGCGCCCGCGTGTGCTGTGCTTCTCCTCTTTGGTGGCGCGATACGACGGGCACATCACCCCGCCGTCCTGTTTGCGACAGACGCCGTTGCCGTTGCATTGCTCAACCAGCCCCGCGTACGACTTATCCTTGCGGTACGAGAACACACTTGTGAACGGCGCCACTTTATAGTTTGGCCCGACGCGCATGGCGTTGGCCGGCCCAACCGCATCGAGATCCTTGCCATTCACCTTCTTGTTTGGGTTCAGCAGGTCTGTGGGGTCAAGCAGCTTCTTGATCTTGCAGAAAACCTGGTAGACCTCTGGCCCATACAGCGCCTCGTTCCAGCGCGAGCGCTCATAGCCGTCGCCGTGTTCGCCGCTCATCGCGCCGCCCATTTGCTTGCACAGATCGAGCGCAGCCCGCCCGATATCGTGCATCGCCTCGACGCCTTCGACGGACTTCAAGTTCACCAGGGGGCGCACATGCAGCACGCCCGCGCTTGCATGCGCGTAGAACGCGCCGTCCGTATTGTGGCGCGCGAACACCTTGCGCATCTCGCGCACATATTCTGCCAGCCGGTCCACCGGCACGGCCACATCCTCGATCACGGAGATGGGCTTGTACTCGCTGCGGATGCTGAGCAATATGCCCAGGCCGATCTTGCGCACGGCCCACACATCGTCCTGCGCCTGCACATCGAGCATCGTCGCCACTGAACAAGGCATTCGCTCGCTCGCGACGACGCGCTTCACGCGCTCCATTCCCGCAACGATCTCTGCCTCGCTTTCGCCGTCGAACTCGACGATCAGGACCGCATCCGGCGTGCCGCTCAGCCAGGTCATCTTGCGCGCATACTCGGGCAGGCCGCGCGCCAGGCGAATAATCAACTCGCCCAGCAGTTCAACCGAGCTCGGATCCGCGGTCAACAACGCGGGCGTGGCGCGCATAGCGGCATCCAGCGCGTCGAAAGACAGCACTACCAACCCTGTCCGGGATGGCTTCGGCATCAGATGCAATGTGGCGTCAAGCACGATCGCGAGCGAGCCTTCCGAGCCGACGATGAGCGGCGCCAGGTTGAACTCTTTGATGGTGCGCAGGTGCGATTCCATGTTCAGCGTCTGTCGGTTCAGGCTGGCGTCGAGCAGCCCGGACTGCGGCCTGGCCGGGTCATACGCCAGCATCTCGGCAATATAATCCACGTTATAGCCGCTGGCGCGCCGCCACACCCTGGGGAAGTCGCGCCGGATGGCGGCATCGCTTGCCTGCACCGCCTGAATCACGCCCTTATTGATCTCGCCCAGTCTCCCTGAAGCGGCCAGCGCATCCGGCAGGCTCGCCGGGCCAAACGTCGCCAGGCTGCCATCCGCGAGCAGACAACGCATCGATTTCACGTGATCCGAAGTCATGCCATGGCGGATCGAATGGGCGCCAGTGGCATTCGTCCCGATGATGCCGCCGATGGTGGCGCGCTCACCGCTGGCCGGATCGGGGCCGAACTGCAACTTCATCGGCGCGAGCTGTTTGTTCAACAGGCTGAGCACCACGCCCGGCTGGACGCGCACTTCGCGCGCCGCCGCGTTGATCTCCAGCACGTTCGACATGTATTTGGACATGTCGATCACCAACCCAGGGCCAATCGCCTGGCCGCACAACCCGCTGCCGCCGCCGCGCGGGATTACCGGCACGCCGTGTTCAGCGCTCAGTTTCAGCGCCGCAATCACATCATTCGACGTCTTTGGCAGCACCACGCCAAGCGGGAAGACTTGATAGTTGCTGGCATCAGTGCTGTACAGGACGCGCGTGGCGTCATCAAAGCGCACCTCGCCGGAGATATTCGTGGCGAGTGCGGCCGCAAGCGGATGGGCGGCGATTGCAGTTCGAGTTGTTGTTGTCATGGTTCTATCAGCCCATGTAATCGCGGATATTGTGTGCAGCAGCGTATGCCGCGGCCTCAGCACGGTTGTTTACATGGAGTTTGGAGAAGACTGAACTAACGTAATTGCGGACAGTGCCTTCGCCCAGTGACAGTGCGTCGGCAATTTCGCGATTGGTTTTGCCTTCAGAAAGATAGGCGAGCACGCGCAACTCCTGTTCTGTCAGATCCGAAAATGCGCTCTCTTCTTTCTTGCGCGCCTGTTCGCGCATGCGCGCAAACACCCGCGAGGTAGTCGTCGGGTCGAGGGTGGAGTCGCCGCGACCGACTGTTTCGATCGACTTGATCAGGTCATTGCTCCCGATTTGTTTAAGAACGTATCCGGACGCTCCGGCAGCGATCGCCTCAAAGAGCGTGTCGTCGTCGCCATAGGATGTCAGCATGATCACTTTGACATCTGGCGCCGCCTGCGTGATCTCGCGACATGCCTCAATCCCGCTCATGCCATTCAGCCGCACGTCCATCACCACAATCCCGGGGCGATGCAGCAACGCCTTCCGAACGGCCTCCTGGCCGCTCGATGCTTCGTCAATTATTTCAAAATCGGGGTGACGGCCAAGTAATGCGCGCAATCCAACGCGCACCACTTCATGATCATCAACCAGCAATAGTCTGATTTTCGACATCTCTAAATTCTAGCGTGACGACAGTCCCTTTTCCAACCAATCCCTTCACATCCAATGATGCGCCCAGTAATCTGGCGCGTTCCTGCATGTTGCGCAGTCCATGTCCAACCTTACCACTGACAGGCAGCAGTCCGCTGCCATTGTCGCTGATGCGCAGGCACACTGCGGGTTCGGCAGTGTCACATCCATCATAACGCAACTCCACAGAAACCTGAGTGGCGCCCGCATGTCTGGAGATATTGCTTAATACCTCGCGCACAATCTGATACACGTGCTGCCTCTGCTCGGCAAGAAACTTATATTGCGGCTGTCCCTCCGTGATCCAGCGCGTCTCGATCCCGGAACGATTGCGGAACTCGCTGACGATCTGCACCAGACCGCGCGCGAGGTCTTCGTCGCCGGTCGATGTGCGCAGGTCGTATATGTAACTGCGTATCCCTTGCACGGTCTTGTTGAGCGAGGTCATCACCTGATCGAGTTGCACGCGCGCCTTGCCAAGCACTTCACTCTCGCTGACCGGAAGTTGTTGCGACACGGACACATCATCAATCGAGCGCCTCACCCCGTCGAGCACAAGTCCGGCGGCATAAATCGACTGGATGGCGCCGTCGTGCAGATCGCGGCTGATGCGCTCGCGTTCTGCATGCAACGACTTTTCGCTTTCGAGCGCCTGCGCCAAACGGTCGGCCTCGATGTGGAACACCTCCATCGCGCGCAGGAAGTTGAACGCGATCATCCCGCCAACGATCGCGCGCACAATACCCACCGGCAGGCCGATGAGATCGTAGAGGGTCTGGCTGTTGATGATGTTTCCCGGGAAGAATGAGACGGGCGTGACCAGCACACCTTCGACAATCGCATACAACAGAAACCCATATCCGGCGACGCGCAAAACCCTGATGATGCGATCGGCGCCCAGCGGCCCAACGAGACGATGGGCCTGCTGGCGCAGCCCATAGGCCACCAAAAGCGCGCTCGGCAGGCACAGCAGATACCGGAACAGCGCCTCAATAACCAGGTTGCGCGACGCGTCCAGCGGCAGAAACACATGCTGCCCAAAGAGCAGCAGGCTGGCAATTACATAAACCAGTATGGGGATGCTGAATTTCAGGCGGGGCGAAATAGCCGGCTCGTTCAGCTTAAGCCCAAACCCCAGCAGCGCCATAAAAGTCGCCAGGTATACAAGCAGTTGTAGAAAGCGCAGATCTTCGATGACGACCGGGGAAAGCAACGCTGTCTGGATGGGGATGAACCCATTGCCCCATGTCGCCACTGCTTCGAGCAAACCAAACGCCGCCAGCCAGGGAAGCGCGCGCACTAGTTCAAGCTTGCTGCGCTGACCCCACTGCACCGCCGTTGCCACCCCCAGGATCAAGAAAACCTGACCTTGCAAGAACTGCACGACCATGTCGTTGACCGCGAAAAACATCTTGATTTGAGAGAGTACGGCTTGCCAGTCCACGCGTCAACCCCTATACACTACAAACATGTTTACATTGCATTGCATTGCCATCGAATAAAACCATCCAATACGTATAATCAACACTGTGTTCACGACTGCCGATTTTTTGCGATTCATCGCGGTCATTCTGGCCTTGCCCGGAGCGTTCTTTTTCTTTCGCGCAATCGGTAGAGCGAAATCATCACGCACAGCCGCATACTATGCCATGCGGCGTGAGGCAGCGCTTGCATCGAACAAAGACTTATCCTCGTTTGTGATCATCGCGATTCTCGCAACCGGTCTGGCTGTGGTTAGTATATTCTTACCGCCAGAAATTACCACACCGGAACCGCTTCCGCCAGCCGCTACCCTCATCGTAACACCAACCGCCAGACCCACGCCTGCGGAGAGTACTCCGCTTGCAAATAGTGCTCCGCCCGGCGCCACGACGGCATTGTCCACGCGCAACGTGGCAACAACCGGGACGCCTGCGCCCTCGTCAACACCCCTCGTTGCGCTCATACGCCTCACGCCAACCGAGACGCCCATCGCCGCCGACGTCCCCACGCACAAGCTGGTGTTGCGCGCCATCAGTGCTGTGATCACGTCAAGTGGGCAACCCATCTCACCCACGGCAGAATTTACCAAAGGGGTAAAGAGTATCTACGTCTCTTATGATTACGTCGACATTCAGCAAAGCGCCGTAATTCACCAGGTATGGCTGCGCGATGGCAATAGCGTCTATTATGATTCTTCCACCTGGTCGCGCACCGGCACGGGAAGCGGGTACCTGACGTGGTCCCCAAAGAATGGGTTTGAACCCGGCTTGTATGAGGTGCGCATCACAGTCGGGGATGTCAAGCAATTCTCTGCGAACTTTATGGTTCACTAGGCGCGCCCGCCGATCCCGCGCGATGACAACCGAACCCACCCATGCTCAACCCTGAAACCGTGACGCAAATGGCTGTGGAATACGGCTTCGACCTTGTTGGCTTCGCGCCGGCAGGGCCGACGCCCGGAGCACAGGCCTTTCTGGACTGGCTGAGCGCCGGTTACTCAGGCGAGATGCAGTATTTGTCGCGCGGTCCCTCAAAGCGCCTTGACCCGCGCAACGCGCTCCCCGATGCGCGCGCGGTGGTGATCGTCGGCATGAGCTACGATACCCAGGCTGTGCCGGAGGCGGTCTTGCGCGACCCCTCGCGTGGACGCATCGCCCGGTATGCCTGGGGGCGCGATTATCACGATGTCATCACCCCGCGCCTGCGCGCCTTCGGTGAGAGGCTGGCGAAATCGTCGCGGGCATATGTCGACACCGGCCCGGTGCTCGAACGCGCCTGGGCCGAGCAGTGCGGGCTTGGGTTCATCGGCAATAACACCTGCCTGATTCATCGCTCGCGCGGATCCTACTTCTTCCTCGGCGCCGTTTTGCTGGGGGAGGAGATTGGGGATTCGAGAGTAGAGATTGATCGCGACGCGAAGCGTTCAATCTCCAATCCCCAATCTCCAATCCCCAATCTCCAATCCCCAATCTCCAATCTCTCATCTCCAATCTCTCCTAAGTCCCTCAGCGGATGTGGTCGCTGTGTGAGGTGTCTGACCGCCTGCCCCACACAGGCGTTTCCGGCGCCGGGCGTTCTGGACGCGCGGCGGTGTATCTCATATCTGACGATTGAACAGAAGGGCTCGATTCCGCTGGAATTGCGCCCGTTGATGGGAAATTGGATATTCGGTTGCGATGTGTGCCAGGAGGTGTGCCCGTATGTGCGGCGTTATTCGACGCCGGCGCGCGAGAAGGCCTTTTACCCGGCAGATATCGAGCGCGCCGCCCCGCGCCTGCTCGACGTGCTCGCACTGGACCACAACGGTTTTAATGCCCGCTATAAAAGCGCGCCGTCGCCAGTCGCGCGCGCCAAACGGCGCGGCTTGCTGCGCAATGCGTGCGTGGCCGCGGGAAACTGGGGCAGCCATGACGCACTGCCCGCCTTAGAGACATTGTTGAGCGATGATGAACCTCTCATCCGCGAACACGCCGCATGGGCAATCATGCGCATAAAGGAAAACGAATGAACAACCCCGTCACTCAGAACCGGATCAGACGAGTCGCCCCGCGCATGATACGCATCCTATGGTGCGCGATCCTGTGCATCGTCCTGGGAATGAACCGCCTGCCCGCCTACGGTCAGGGCCCGGAGGTTCAGACGGCCCTTCGGTCTCCGCAGGCTGGAGTGACACAAGCGTCGGGCAACGTCGTGTCCCCCGAATTACAGCAGGCATTGACCACCGTCGCCCCGGAGGCGCGTCTGCGCATCGTGGTGCGCTTCAAGAGCCAGGCAGACCTTGGGTCAATCGCGAGCCATTCGCTCAGCCCATCCGCAGCAGTCCCCGCGCGCCGCGCCCAATTGCGCGCAGGCATCGTCAATGCGCTTCAGGCTGTCTCAGATGCAACACAAAGCGCTTTCGCCCCGTTTCTGTCCAGCCCTTCCATCGCTGCGCAGGTGGACTCTGTGCGTCCCTTCTGGATTTTCAACGGCGCCGGTTTAAGCGCAACCCCGCAAGCGATCAGTGCCATCGCTGCCCGCAATGATGTCGCTTCGATTACGCTCGATCACTGGCGCAAGTGGGTCGATGCTGCCGAGCTAGCGCCGGTCGCACAGGCGACACTGCCCCCGGCGCGGATCGCGCCGTTTGCGCCCCAGGATGTGCCGGCGCCAGGTGGAACTCCCTGGGGCGTCATCAAAATACAAGCAGATCAGGTCTGGACTGCGCTCGGTATCACTGGCGCAGGCGTGACGGTCGCGAGCGTTGACTCAGGCGTGGACTGGCAACACCCGGCACTGCAATCCAATTACCGGGGCTGGCGCTCCAACGCCCCCGCTGATCACCTGCACAACTGGTTTGATGCGACGGATGAAGGCGCCCTTTACCCCACAGACATGCTCGGCCATGGCACGCACACCATGGGCACGATGGTGGGTCAAGGCGGGATTGGCGTCGCGCCTGGCGCGCGCTGGATGGCCGCAAAAGGTTTGAACGGCCAGGGGTTCGGATACGACTCGTGGCTGCACGCAGCCTTCCAGTTCATCCTCGCGCCAGGCGGAGATCCCAGTTACGCGCCTGATGTCCTCAATAACTCATGGGGCGACAACGATGGGACCAACACCTACTTTTCCGACGACATCGAGGCCTTGCGCAGTGCGGGCATTTTTGTGGTCTTCGCCAACGGGAACGCCGGCCCGCGCGCGGGGACGGTGGGGTCGCCGGCCAGCCTGCCCAATGCCGTCGGCATTGGGGCGACCGACCAGGATGACGAGGTGACTTACTTCTCCAGCCGCGGCCCATCACCCTTCGGCGACATACGCCCAGTGCTCAGCGCACCTGGATTACAGGTCGTGTCCAGCTACCCCGGCGGGCGCTATGCCAGCGGCAGCGGCACATCGATGGCCACGCCACATGTTGCGGGAACGGCTGCGCTGCTTCTGAGCGCCAACCCCTCTCTGGATATCACCAGGACGCTCTACGCATTAACCAGCACTGCCGTTCCCTTGACATCCGTCGTGCCAAACAACGATAGCGGATGGGGACGGATCGACGCATACAAGGCCGTGCTCTCGGTGATCGATACCGGCGTCATCAAAGGCGTGGTGCTGGATGGCGCGCAGCCTGTTGTTGGCGCGCTGGTAACCGCTGGCAGCGGGCTCATCCAAGTGCAGGCGCTCACCGGCGCAGATGGCAGCTACGCCATGCGCGCGGCGCCAGGGATTTATACGGCCACCGCCTCTGCCTTCGGTTATTACGATGCATCGGTCAACGCTCAACTCGTCGTCCATAATCAGGAAAAGACGTTCAACCTGAACCTGAGTAGAAAGCCCTATGGGGTGGTCAGTGGCAGCGCCTTCGACGCCGTAAACGGCAAGCCCGTCACCGCCACGCTGGTCAGCGCGTTGGGGACGCCACGTGCCTCCCTCGCAAACATCGACACACCGCCGTTGTACTTTCTCAGCCTCCCAACCGGCGTCTACACGCTCGAAGCGCGCGCGCTTGGCTATATTGTCCAGACGCGCGCGATCACGATCAGTGATGGGATAGCGCTCAATGTCACATTCAACCTGACGCCAACGCAACGCATCGCGCTTGTGGACACGGGCGCATGGTATTACGGCAGCGGGGTCTCGTACTATCGCGCCGCGTTGAACGCGCTCGCGATGCCCTACGACGAGTTGCGCGTAAAACACGTGCCGGAAGATACCCCCACCATCACGCGCCTGCTCAGCTACGACACTGTCATCTGGTCATCGCCGCAGGACTCCCCGGCGCTCATTGGCGCGAGCGATGTGATTTCGACGCTGCTCGATAAGGGGCGCAACCTGCTCATCAGCGGTCAGGACATCGGCTTCTACGACGGCGGCGGCTTCTTTTTCGAGCAACCCTATTTTCGCAAGCTGAACGCCTACTATGTGGCCGACAACGCGCCAACGCGGGTGGTCGAAGGCATGCCCGACTCGATCCTGAACGGCAAAGTCCTCACGATCACCGGCGCCGGCGGCCTGGACAACCAGTCCCTTCCCGATATCATCACGCTGCGCAATCCGGATCATGGATCACAGATCGCGCGATATTCTGAGGGGCAGAATGCGCATGATGGCGCCGCTATCTACAGCCAGAACTGCCTGAATTATCGAGCCGCCTATTTCTCATTTGGGATCGAGGCGATTTACGCGGACAGCGCGCGCGCCGACGTGATCGGCAGTGTGCTGCATGCTTTCGACGCCCCGCGCCCCACCTCTGGCGTTGAGGCGCGCTCAAACGACAACTACCCGACAGGCGCGCCAATCGGGTTGCCGGGCCAGACCCTGACTCATGCGGTGCGGCTGCGCAATACGGGTGAGGCGGGCGTGATCGATACCCTGTCAATCAGCTTGAGCAGGAACCAGTGGGTCGCAGTCATCAGTCCCACCCAGGTGGTTTTGCCGCCCTGCGCAACTGCCACTGTGAACATCAGTGTGACCATTCCGCTGACCGCAACGCGCAACGCGCAGGATGTCACGATGTTGACGGTCACATCGGCCAACTCTCCAACGCTCAGCGCCGCCATCTCACTGACCACCAAGACACCCGCCGGGATATTGCTCGTCGACGACGACCGTTTCTTCAATCGCGAGCAGGATTACCTGGACGCATTAGGGGCGCTGGGAAACCTGGCGGATCGCTTTGACAATCAGTGGCAGGCCGGCCTCACGGTATCGCCAGACATCACCCTGCTCAAGATGTACCCGACCGTCGTGTGGTTCAACGGTTACGACTGGTTTGACCCGATCACGCTGGCACAGGAAGGCATGCTGTCTCAGTACCTTGACGGCGGCGGACGGCTATTCTTCACATCGCAGGCCGCGCTAGCCTACACAAACCTGAGCGATTTCAACCGCAACTACCTCGGCGTAAGCGCGATCGATAACACAGACACGACCGTGACCATTGCCGGCGTCCCGGATACCCTTATCGGCGCTGGCTTTTCCGGCGGGTCGATGCTCCCGTTCCCGTACTACTGGAACCTCAGTTCAGCCATCCTGCCGATCAGCAACACGCAGGTGATCCTGCACGGCGACAGTGGTCAGCCCTTCGGACTGGCGCGCGAAGGAGTGACCGCCGCGTTTCCATGGCGAACGACGTTCATGCCTTTTGCTTTCGAGGCGCTGACCCGCACCGTTCGCGCTGATCTGATGAACCGCGTCATCGGGTGGCTGTCGTGGCTGGGGCGATCCTCGCTCACGGCGGGCGCCCCTCCCGGGGGGATCGCGCAAGCAGGCGCCCCGATCACATTCACCGCCGTCTTGCGCGCGGATGACATGCCTGCCCCCGTCCTGCACGACCCGGCTGTATTGACCCTGCCGCTGACGACGTCTGTAGCGGTGTCGATCCCGCTGTCGTCCAACCTCTACGTCGTCTCATCTACATTGCCAAACGCCTCCGGCCACAACGCCGGTGAATGGAGCGGGACGATGAGCGCGCATGATGTCATGACATTTACGTTCGTCGCCACCTCGACCGCTGGACTGAGCGATGGGACGGCGTTGACCGCAACCCTGTTCGTGGACCTGGACGCACTCGTGGTGCGTTTCGCCCGCACTGCCGTCGTTCACATCAACACGCCGGCGCTGATGTCAACACTGGACATTCAACCAGAGCCGCCGCAATGGCGCAAGGCGATCACGGTCACCTTGCATGTCGCTAACACCAGCGGCGTCATGGCGCCGTCGGCAAGCGTGATGAACGCAGTGCCGTTCGTCCTGACGCTCATCACGCCATCCCTGGCGCTGACCGGCGGCGGCGTGATCTCCGCCACGGGCAACCGCATCAACTGGGCGGGTGGCATCGACGCGGGACAGTCCATCACTGTGAGTTACGTCGTAAGCCTGCCGCGACTGAGTCCGTTTATGCCATCCACCTTCTACAACGCCGCCGAGGTGAATAACGGCGCGGGCTTGCTGACGCAGAGCGCCCTGTGGATCACACCGCAGACGCGGGTCTATTACATGCCATTGCTGTCACGATAAGAGGACGATTTCAACGCGAAGCGGCGACACAATCAGATGCATCTGCGCTCATCGCGAGCGATTCTCACGCAGCAGGTCAACACTGTCAGGCGAGCCAGGGGGTAGCGTAAAACGATCTGAACGGATTGCTTTCAATAGCGCATCGACCGGTGATTTTTGTTCTGTAGCCGTGATGAGGAGACGGCGCAATACGGCTTGCTGCGCTTCAACAGACAGCGCCTTGAAAGCCAGCACAAACACTTGCGCGGCAGCATCTGCTGCTGTTAATGTGGATTGGTTTTCATTTGTGTGGATATCGAGTATTGCCATAACATCACCCATTGCATATCGTTTTATGCGTAGTGAATTATAGAACACCACAGTTCGACTGTGACATTCAGCGCCGTCATCTCCGGCGACCTGTGCGGCAACAGCGGCGTAGGGTGACCGGCGGCGCGGCTCATTAGTGCAGCGGAGTTCTACATCGATACGCCGCCGTGGGTCGCTGGCAGCACAGTGATCAGTAATACCGCAATTGCATGGTGATTCTTACCGCAAACACGTTGTAGTGATAGACTTGAATACGAAGGGTGGCAGCTTTTGTAACTAAGGGTCGTGAAAGTTTTCAATTACAGTATCTCTTTGCAAGTGGATGAAAGACAAAAGCTAATCGCGTGACTAATGACCATGTCGTAGTTTCGTAGCAGTATTAAATTGTACAAATAGCGAGATATTTGCTGGCTGCCAGCGTGTCAGAAAACCAATTTGCTTAATCCATGAGGTATCTCTGTGGCTGAAATATCCCTCACACCATATGCCCCTGCAATTATCGAATCAATGAGAGCCATTGGCTATTCCCTTGAGTCGGCAGTTGCCGACATTATTGACAATAGCATTGCGGCAGGTGCATCGAAGATCAATGTTTACTTCAATCCACTCGATGAACCATTTATCGCCATTATTGATGATGGGCGAGGAATGGAACAAGGCGAGTTGACTGAAGCCATGCGACATGGCGGCCGTGTCCTGAATGTGCAAAGGCAGCCTACGGATCTTGGACGTTTTGGTCTTGGCTTAAAAACAGCGTCCTTATCCCAATGTAGAAGACTCACCGTCGTTAGCATGAAGGATTCAGATTCAAAACCTTCTGCCCGCATTTGGGATTTAGATTTAATCGAGAAGAAAGAGGACTGGATTCTTTATATTCCCGACTCTGATGCAGAGATCAGCGAAATCCCTTATGTGAAGTTGCTTGTGGAACAGGGACATGGAACCATCGTTCTTTGGCAACAGCTTGACCGCCTCAGTGCTGGCGAAATAGGCATTCTGGAGGCTTTTGATGAAAAAATGCCACGTGTTAGAGAGCATCTGTCACTGGTATTTCATCGTTATCTTTCAGGAGAGAGCGATTTATCCTCAATCAAAATCACCATGAATGATCAGAGTGTATTGCCTGCTGACCCCTATTTTCTGAAAAGCAAGGCAACGCAGCAATTGTATACAGAAGATTTCAAGATAGAGAACCAAACCATTCGGGTCACTCCATTTATATTGCCGCATATCTCTAAGCTAACTGAAAAAGAAAGAAAAGAAGTGACTGCTAATAGCGATTTTCGTATGGCACAGGGTTTCTATGTTTATAGAAATCGCCGGTTAATCCTGCATGGTACTTGGTTCCGAATGGCGCGAACTGATGAACTTACAAAACTGGCACGTGTCCAGGTCGACATCCCCAATGCCTTAGATCATCTCTGGACATTGGATGTGAAGAAGTCCTCAGCATATCCACCGGAGGTAGTTAGAAGTAATCTCAAGCGGATCGTAGAACGTATCGCAGATCACTCGATTCAGGTCTATAAATATCGAGGGCGAAGCGCACTGACTAAGGAAGTCCACACCTGGGTGCGAGAACAAACCCGCACAGGCATCATATACAAAATTAACCGCGAACATCCAGTGATTATGGACCTGTTATCAAGCGGATCTGATATCGATAAACGCCGTTTAGCAACCCTGCTTGCTGTTCTGGAATCCACTTATCCAATCAATGCCCTTTACAACGACATGGCGTCTGATCAAGCAGCCAGTACTGAAGGCATGGATGAACGAGCACTGAGAGAACTCGCTTCAGAACTCTACCGTACAGCTCAGAGTTGGCCAGACAAAGGAATAAGCTTGATTGAGCGTCTTCCATTTATTGAACCGTTTTCGCATAACGCAGAATTGACACGACAGATAGTGACGGAGATGAAAAATGCCTAGTACCAATGCTGATTTGCTTGAGAGAATGATCATCACTTCGTTCGACATAAATTCGGTGCCAACCGAGGAAGAGATTGCGGCAAGAGCAAGTGCATTGGCGTCTATTCCTATGTTTCGCGTGTCCAGCAACGAGTTTGATGAAGTACTGCGTCGGGTACATGCGCGAATGCAAATATCGATGGATATTGGAAATGCTGTTACTGAGAAGCACCAGCCATGGCTCGCTGGGCGAAAGGCAGATATTGAACCTTTTTTCTGGAGACGCTTTTCTGAGTATCTCCTTTCCGATCTGAGTTGGTCCCCACGTGTTGTAAGCACGTTAGACAAAGTCACCGATGAGATATTGAATCTTGTAGGGAATCCTGTCGCATTGGGAGCATGGTCACGTCGCGGTCTGGTTATGGGTGATGTTCAGTCGGGTAAAACTGCAACATACACTGCTCTAAGTTGTAAGGCGGCTGATGCAGGTTACAGGCTGGTAATACTGTTGACTGGAACATTGGAGAATCTCCGTCGACAAACTCAGGAACGCATGGATTATGGATTCGTCGGGCTGGACAGCTCTGGTTGGCTTGCTCGCGAGAGAAAACAGAGAATTGTCGGCGCAGGAGTAAAAGACCAGAGCAGAATGGCTGTGGTCTTTACCTCCAGAGTACGGGATTTCAGTACATTGCTGGTCAATCAACTAAACCTGCGCATTCGTGACATGAATCAACCCATATTGCTTGTAGTTAAAAAGAATAAGAAAATACTGGAGAACCTGGCGAACTGGCTGCGCGAGTTCAATGCAGGGACAAGCGGGATGATTGACAATACGCCACTGCTTTTAATCGATGACGAAGCGGATAGTGCATCGATAAACACCAACAGCGAACAAGATAGTCCTACAGCCATAAACGAGCGTATCAGGACCTTATTGAAGCTGTTTAGTCAAACAACCTATATCGGATTTACCGCAACACCATTCGCAAACATATTCATCAATCCTGATACCGATGACGATATGCGTGGTGATGATCTATTCCCGCGCGACTTTATATATGCGCTTGAACCGCCATCCAACTATGTCGGCCCCGAGAATATCTTCGGTGACAAAACTGAAATAGACGATGACACAGGCAACCAGTTGAATACCTCTAATATGCTTGTGTCCATAACCGAAGCTGAAGAATTTCTGCCAGTTGTTCACAAATCCACCCATTCGGTTTCATCATTACCGGACAGTTTAATAGAAGCAATAAGAGCTTTCATACTGGTCAATGTTATTCGTGATCTCAGAAAGGAGAAACACGGTTTACATCGATCGATGCTTGTAAATGTAAGTAGATTTACCAGGGTACAAGATCAAGTAGCAGAACTGGTAAACGAGGAACTAAAGGGGATACAAACGGCAATCCAGAGCTACAGCAAACTCCCTCAGGGCGATGCTCTAGCGATTCCACGGTTACGTCAGTTGCACGAGACATGGGGAAGGCATTATGCAACGGCTGGATTTACGTGGCCTCAAATACAAGAATCCCTGACCGCCTCTGCTTTACCGATTGTTGTTCAGGCAGTCAACCAGCGCACAGGAGCTGCCAGTCTGGACTTTACATCGCACCCAACCGATGGTCTTCGCGTGATTGCTGTTGGAGGCAATAGCCTGTCCCGGGGTTTGACGCTTGAGGGACTCACCATCAGTTATTTCTATCGCAACACAAAGATGTATGACACCTTGCTGCAGATGGGACGCTGGTTTGGATATCGAACCGGGTATGAGGATCTGTGCCGAATATGGATGAGTGATGAAGCCATTCATTGGTATCGACATATTACTGGCGCCACTCTGGAACTGCGGGATGAAATACGCCGAATGAGTCGATTGGGTCTTACTCCCAAGGATTTCGGGCTTAAAGTACGCGCCCATCCGGATTCTCTGCTCATTACAGCGCAGAATAAAATGCGTGCGGCTCAGGAGTTTACAAGGTTGATCTCGGTAAGCGGTCAGAGCGTTGAAACACCAGAGCTATGCATGGATAGTTCGACTATTGCCGTGAATGAACTCAAAACACGGGAGTTTATCGCTAATCTGCGGGATGCTGGGCTAACTACTGAACGCTCACCATGGGGTAACCCCATATGGCGAAATGTTCCCAAGTATCTCGTTGTGGCATTCCTCAGATCATTTATCAGTCATCCTCAGGATATTGTGTTCCAGCAGAATGCATTGGCTGATTTCCTGACAGATACAAGTGAGCCTAAGCTGGATACATGGGACGTGGTAATCCCAATGCCTAAAAAAGGTGATACGACAGACTTTGCTGGAATAGACGTTCGCTTGAGAAGCCGTAAAGTTACAACCAATGCCAATAGCAACTCAATCTATGTGTCCGGCAATAACAGACGAGTTGGTGCTCCTGAAGATGAGCGTGAGGGATTACCCGAAGCAACGGTCGAAGAAATCAAAGCCAGATATGAAAGCGAAAACCCCGGGAAAACCATTTCTGGCCGCGTCTACAGGCAATATCGTAAACGCCCTCTCTTACTTATAAATATCGTCAATCCGTCTTTGGAAGAGCTACAAAATAAAATGCTCATTGCACTTGGGTTGAGTTTCCCGGAATTTGAAGATAGTGCAACTGCGAAGCGAGTAACTTATAAGATAAACGTTGTCGAATTTCGCAGGTTGTATGGCGACGAGATTGATGACGACGTGGAGATCAATGATGAACAGTAATGATAACAATGACGACACTACTAAAGCATCTTTCCATCGCATCGATTCGATACATCCATCTGACTTTTATGCTGGTACTGAGACAACGGGTGAACGTCTGTTGCTATTGATTACAAAAGAACGTGTAGGTAATACCCAGCAATTTCGGGTACTGAGTGTCCAGTCTCGTCAGAGAGAAGATGGAAGATGGGCCCTATTATTCAAGCTTCTGGATGCACGCTTTGATAAACTCTTTGACATTTTGTCCGGCGACTTGGTCGAGTCAAGTCGTAGCATAACTGATACAAGAAGCGCGGGTTCGTTTATCTGGAAGCGCTTTTCAAACTGGCGGAAGCTACTTGAGAAAGGGGATACCGATATCCTTGATCCATCTGCATTGAGAGGACTGGTCGGTGAGTTGCTTGTGCTCTCTGAGTGCATGGCCAAGGGGTACAGTGCGGAAGAATCTATTACAGCGTGGGTCGGACCCGCAGGCGCAGATCAGGATTTTAGATTCCCTACACAATACCTGGAAGTAAAAACAGTCCAACCAGGCGCCGATCGTGTATCAATCTCGTCCGCGGAGCAACTGGACACTTTAGACAATCTGCCAATATTTTTAGTTATAGTAGTCCTTGACTCAGGTATTCCAGGATCAATAGACGGAGTCTTTACACCACTGGATCTTGTCGATGAAATCTCTAAGAAGATAAGCCACAGCGCACTTATGGCCGATTTATTTGAGTTAAAACTGGCTGAAGTGGGTTTTGTGCCACTGGATGAATATCGCCAGATGGGTTTTCTTCTTCGTAAGATGAGATTCTATGCAGTCGATGGCAATTTCCCGGGCATTCGGCGATCACTTTTGCCACAAGGGATAGGGAATGTGCGATGGGAGCTGCTTCTTAATGCAATATCCTCATTTGAGGTAATGAGTATCACGGCAAAGGGGAACTAAAGTGGAACTCGAAGATTTCCGGAAAGTTTTTAACGAAGCCGTAAATGTACTTGCGGTAGAAACAGGTGACTTTAAGGAAGCGGCATTTGTTAGTGAATCAGCCCAAAGGCTCATTGATGCAGAGGAACTAACCGGATTTGAACCCTGTCATTACGAAGGCGTGGGCACGAGAAATCACAAGCTACGTATTGATGGTTACTGGTTTGATGATGTAGATGAAACGGTATCCTTAATAGTAGCTTTCTATCAAGGTGATTCAGTCGATGAAACCCTGACGATGACAGATGTCACCAAGTGCTTTAGTACATTGACTGCCTTTGTGGCTGATGCTTTGTCTGGAAGATTGAAGTCAAACCTTGAGGAAAGCACCCCCGTATACGGCCTTGTATGCGATTTAATGGAAAAGAGGGATAGCATTGCCCGGTTCCGAGCAATTCTTGTTTCAGATGCCGTATTAAGTACAAGGGTGAAATATCAGCCTGAAGGTGAAGTTACCGATATCCGTATTGAATATCACATCTGGGATATTACAAGATTTCTTCGTGTACACGAATCAACGCTTGGGCGAGATGAATTAGAGGTTGACTTCACGGAATTTGTTCAAGATGGTTTACCCTGTCTGCAGGCAAGTCAGTCGGATGATGGCTATAAGGCCTATCTGTGCGTGATCTCTGCCGAAATACTAGCAACGATATATGGCCGGTTTGGAAGCAGGCTTCTCGAAGGTAATGTGCGTTCATTTCTTAGCGTTACAGGGAAAGTTAACAAGGCTATACGAAATAGTATTCTCAATGAACCAGGCATGTTTTTCGCGTATAACAACGGTATTTCAGCAACGGCGACTGATGTGAAGTTGATGAGCACGGCCAGCGGCATGTTTTTATGTGGTGCAACACATCTGCAGATAGTCAATGGTGGACAAACTACTGCATCTATAGCAACAGCCAAGGTTAAAGATAAGGCCTCATTGGACAAGATATATGTGCCCATGAAGTTGTCAGTGATCTCTGCAGTTGTTGCCGAACAGGTGATACGACAGATTTCTTATTCTGCTAACAGTCAAAACAAGGTTAGTGAAGCGGACTTCTTTGCGAACCATCCATTTCATATACGCATTGAGGAATTTTCAAGACGGTTGTGGGCTCCGGCAGTCCATGGCGCACAATATGAAACGCACTGGTTCTATGAGCGCGCAAGAGGCCAATACACCAACGAGCAAGTGAATAAAACTCCATCAGAAAAGAATCGTTTTCTTCTTCAGAATCCCAGGAACCAGCTAATTACAAAAACTGACTTGGCAAAGTATGAAATGAGCTGGCAGGAAAAGCCACATATTGTGAGTCGAGGCGCGCAGAAAAACTTTCTTGAATATGCAAAATGGGTAAACCAGAAGTGGAATACAGATGAAACGGAACTCAACGAGGAATACTTCCGTGGGATTGTGGCTAAGGCGATTCTCTTCCGCCACACAGAACGAATTATCAGTGAGCAACCCTGGTACCAAAATGGTTACCGTGCCAATATTGTGACCTACACAGTAGCCAGGTTGGTTTTGTTAATCAAACAATCGGCTCCGAGCTTTACTCTGGACTTGAAATCGATCTGGACTCGTAGCGAAATATCCCCGGAACTCGAAGCGCAGATAAAGTCCGTAGCCAAGGTTATCTTTGACATTATCGTGTCGCCAATTGAGCAATACCAGAACATAACTGAGTGGTGTAAAAACGAATTATGCTGGAGTCGGGTTAGCCAGGCCCCGGTAATTTTGCAGCCCCAATTCTTTGAGCAGTTAATAAATACAGAAAAGGTCCGGGATGATCGACAGCAAGCGAAGCATCTTCAACGAACTGATATTGGCATAAAAGCACAAACCACGGTTTTGAACCTGGGATCAAAGTATTGGGATGAGATGTTCCGGTGGGGGTACACAAACAATAAACTGAGCGATGATCAACTTAAGATAGTGAAGTTAGCACTCCAAATGCCACGTAAGTTGCCTAACGAAATTCAATCGGTCAAGTTGCTCCAGATCAAAGAGATGATGGAGACGGAGGGCTTTCCCGTCAGGTAGGTGCTATATGCTACCTATAGCATGCGAGTGATCATCTGTCTGATCTTTTCTTCATGCAATGTCTGGCATTCCCAGATTATAGAAACACGCCAGCCTGATTTCCGCAGTTCATGCGCAACTTTCTTGTCGTGGGTCACATTATTGTGAAATTTATTTTCCCAGAACTCAACATGAGATTTAGGCGTATATGCGAATTTACATCCTTTATGCCGGTGCCAAAAGCATCCATGAACAAGGATGACAGTCTTGTACTTGGGTAAAACGATATCAGGCTTACCCGGTAAATCCTTTCGATGTAGTCGAAACCTATATCCCATTCGATGGAGTACTGAGCGAACTCTCTTCTCGGGCGTCGTGTCTTTACCTTTGATACGCCCCATATTCCAGCTTCGGTGCTCTTTTGTCAGGTTGTCCATTGATCACCTGATTTTGTTATAAAGTCAGTAACGCAGCAATTCGCTCACCAACCTGACGTGCCAGTAACGGCGGTACCGCATTCCCAACCTGCATATATTGACTCGTTCGTGGCCCACAAAAGAAATAATTATCGGGAAATGTCTGCAGGCGTGCTGCTTCGCGAACAGTCAGACTTCTGCATTGTGATGGATCATAGTGTATGAAATAGTGGCCATCTTTTGATATATGGCTTGTAATCGTTGTAGATGGTTTTGACTCAACTTGTACCCTGAAGCGATCATTGAACATACCCTCCTCAAGTGCTCTAGCGATATTCTTGTGAGCAGGAAGCAATTCCACAGGAAAGTCGTGCAAGTTTGGTGATCTGCCTTCTACCTTGGCGAAACAAGCTGCAAACAAGTAGCGATACAGGTCTTCGACTATATGGCTTCTGGTTTCATGGTTCCAGACACCACAGATTCGTTCGTCAATGAGCCCACCTTCTTTCTGTTCATGACCAACCATCGAATCGTACTTCATATATTCAGCACCACGCCCATTGATGCCTGTATATAGATTCGCTAAGGCTTCGTCCAGTCGGTTGAAAAGAGCATTGTTTGTGTCTCTAAGCCTTTTGTACCATTCGTAATTACGCGCCTGTTGCAGTACCTTGTACCATTCTTCTGCCGTGTCCATACGTTTCGATATACCACTGCGTAGATGCGGCAACCCATTTAAGACACTGTTTATGTTGACAGGTGGTTGCTTCTTAAGCACTTGGGGTTGAATCTTGCCAAGGTCTTCTCGAATGCCTATCAATATGACACGATGACGTGCTTGCGGAATCCCATAATCCTCCATCTTTACAACATAATCCGGAAATTCATTTTTTGCACACAGACTTGTTTCAGTTATCGGGACAATGTTGTAACGGGCGCCACCCTTTGATCGTTTTCCTAACCGTAGGACTCGGTTGCCTCTTTCCAATGCTGTGGATGGCGACTTGAGGTCATCAAGTATTCGTTCGAAAATCCTCCCGTTGCCCAATGAGGCTGTTAACAGGCCACGAACATTTTCCATCACGAAGATTGCGGGTTCATGATCAGCGATAACCTGAAGGTATTCTAAATAGAGAAAATGGCGTATGTCTTCGCCCGCAACATACGCCGGGTTTCCACTATTGCGGACTCGTCCCACCACGGAATATGCCTGGCAGGGCGGACCACCTATAAGCATCCAACGATCTGAATCGTGCAATGCGGAAGCAATGCGCTCGTTAACCGTCTCTGCACTTGTGGCGCCTAGTTCAGTGTTCCATGCCTCGCTTTTTGCATTTTCAGCCTCGACAGGGAACAAATGATAAAGTTGACCAAGTCTTGTAGCTAATGGTTGATCATATTGGGAGAGTAACCTATAGTACTCTTCCGGAACGTCATCTCTGGCGAATTGTCTGAAGAAACTTCTGAGTTGAAGTGTCTGATGTGCCAGTGCATCCTTTTCAATTGACAATGCGACCTTGAAATACGGTTTCCCATTCTCGTCATTACATGATGAGAACCCTTCGCTTAATCCACCGGAACCGGCGAATAAATCGATAATCGGGATTGGGACACGATTGCTCACGTGCTGATTATCTACGATATATATTCAGCTTAACGAGTGTGTCGAGTTCGTGTTGGTGCCAACAACTGGCGGATCAGGCAATGTGCTGGCAGTTACGCTATGTTCGCGCACGGCTCGGCGTGAGTAGGTTGTCGCGTGGAAGAGCATGTTGTTTGTAATCCCTTTCGAAGTCATGCGTTTCGTCCCCGGTGTGGAGATGATACTTCAGAATAGAGCCTCCGCGAATGAATTCGCGGCTGAAATAGCAAAACGCGCTGAAGCGCGTTCAGGAATGTCCCCTCTTAACCGGCTTTGAGCCGGTTTCGGTCGTCTCAGACGCCGAATTTATTCGGTGGCTCTGATCTGAGCCCCATTGGCAATCGCCGTTACCTGATTTGCATCACCCCGCGAATGAAGGTGCGCGTCTCCTGCGCGGTTAATTCGCGCCAACCGCCTGATTGCAGAGCGGCCAGACTGTCTCCGCGAATGAGTTCGCGGCTAACATACCGAGCGCGAGCCATAAAACGCGCTGATGACTATTAAAAAATAACTCCGCA
>CAIXPS010000115.1 GCA_903921365.1 uncultured bacterium
CATCCGGTCTGGCTGAGGGCGTGAAATAGGATGGGTATGCGCCACGCACGCCGTCCTTGTCAAATGTCGTGGTGGTATTGACGGCGCCGTTCCACACCAGCACCGCAACTACCAGCGTGAGGCCAAAGACGCGCGCCACCATCCCTGTGGAGCGGGCGTCGCCTACGTCGGCATCGGCAGCGCGCGCGGGCATTTTTCCCGCCAGCGTCAGTTGCACATCGCGCCGGATCAGATACGCAGACAGCCCTGACATGACCACCGCCATTGCGCCCGACAACAGCAGGCCGGCGAACGAGGGTAACTGTCCGCCGGAGAAGAACCCGGCCGACGCTTCCACCACCTGCCCGCGCAACAGGTAGAACAACCCGTTCAGGATCATCGCGATCACGAAACCAAGCGACATCCACCACACGGGTTCGTGCTGCATTTTGGCCTTGCCGAGGAAGTATCCGAGCAACCCGCCCAGCGCCGCATGCGCCAGCGCCGTTTCGGCCACAAAGATTTCACCAGAACCGAGCGCCGCGCCGTGGTTGGACAGGATGAATCCCAAGTTCAGGGCGGTGGCATAGCCCAGTCCCGCGGCTGTGCCGTACACCACGCCATCCGAGCGCTCGTCAAATTCGGGCTGATCGTAGATGAAGAATCGCACTGCCGCAAACACGATGAACGCCTCGATGCCCCCGATGATAAAGATCGAACCAAGCGTCGTGGTGAGCGGGTCGCGATACAGCCAGTCGTGCACGCGGAAAAGCTGATCCGTCAAAGGGATGCCAATCGCGCTGGCGAGCGCCAGCCCGATGACGAAAATCTTCGCCACATCGGTGACTGGCTCCGGCTCCGCCGAGTCGAGCTGATAGAACATGAACATCCACAACAACGCGGGGACGAGCGCCAGCGCGACGCCAATCACCAGAAGCAGTGACCCATCCAGCACGGGCTTGAGCAGGCGGTCGGCGACCGCCACGACGCCCACGAAAACCAGCAGGACGACAAACGCAATCAGGTCGGAGACCACGACATTCTTGCGGTGATACGAAGCCTTGGGGTGCAGACCGCCGCTATTTTGCGAGTTATCCATAGGTAATAAACCCTTGCGAAGGTTGCCTTAAGGCGTCGTCACCTGCCAGCTACCCTTCGCAAGGTTGAAACGCTAAGGCTATCGTTTTACTTCGATCGTTCGAGTGTGATGTTCATGATATAGGGGTCGTCGGTGCTCTCTTCAATCGTGAAGTCGCTCTGGATAATGACCTTGTAACCCTTCGCGCCGACGATCCATGGCAGCGCCAGGTTCATCGGCACCGGGTTGTTGAGCGCGAACTGGCCCTTGCCATCGGCCTTGGCGAACGCCAGGATGTCTTCATCCTTGCCGTCCTTCAGCCATGCATTGGGGTCGACGCCCTCATTGAGGACGATCACCAACGCGCCGTTGATGGGTTTTTTGCTCTTCGAATCCACTACCGTTCCCTGTATGGCGATCTCAGCCGTCGAGCTAGTGGTGGTCTTTGTCGTGTCGGTCGTCACGTCCTTGACGTTGAGGTCGCCGACGGTGACCTTGCCCGCTGTGAGCAGCGTGTCGCCGATATAGAACTCAACGCCGTAGTCGCCGTTAGTGAGCGCAGAATCGTCCTTGTTATAGAGCGAGTACGTGTATGTGTTCGCCTTGTCATTAGCCTTGGGAGTATTGCTGTCGGTGTAGATCTGCTCACCGTCCACCGACCATATGATGCTCAGCTTCGTCTTCTTCGGGATGCAGTTGTAATCAAATGCGGCGACAACTTTGGACGTGCCATCGGGATAGCCTTCGACCTTCTGGTCAACGTCGCCGCTGTCGGTCAGCGTGGCCCAGTACACGTCGGAGGCCTTCAGAGTGGTGCAGGCGGCGGCCGGCGCCTGTCCCGTGGATGCCACAGGAACGGATGCGAGTCCCTTGACCTGCGCCGCTTTCTCGGCCTGCGGTGAAGCGGCGGATGCCGTCAGTGTTACCGACAGAAGCGTGGCCAACGCTGCCGCTGCCATGAATCCGGATTTCAGTTGCTTGTGCAAAGCGGTGGTGCCGGTTTCAGCATCGATGATGCGGTGGGCGAGATCTTGCGCGGATGGTGGGTTATGCGACATGGGCTGCTCTGTTTTGGTGGGTTTATA
>CAIXPS010000116.1 GCA_903921365.1 uncultured bacterium
CTGGCCTTTGCCACGCGATTGAGTCAGGTCAAGCGGATGGATCCAGTCAACGCATGAACTTTCTGGTTGACGCGCACCTACCGCGCCGACTGGCATACCGCTTGCGCGACGCTGGTCATGACGCACTACATACGCTAGATTTGCCCAAGAGGAACCGCACGACCGATGCCGAGATTCACGAGATTTCCGCGCGCGAACGTCGCGTCGTTATCACGAAGGACGCTGATTTTGTCAATTCGTTTCTCACGGTCCACAAGCCGCACAAGCTTCTGCTCATCTCAACAGGCAATATCTCGAACGCCGATCTTGAGGCGCTTTTTGTTCCTCATATCTCAACGATCGTCACAGCCTTCGCAATGTATGATTACATCGAATTGACTCGCACCGCACTTTTCTCCCATATGTAAACGGGACAGGCTGATTTTGAGATGTCCTTAGTGTGTTCTCGGCCACCAATGTGTTTATAGTACTCATGGCCGTTCTGCTTTCTGAAGTATCATCTCTCCCACAGGGGATGTAACGCATGACACAACCCGGAGCAACTTCTTGAAACTGCACGACGCAACACAACAGATCATTCATGACGTCGAAGCCAAGACTGGCTACCCTGTCCATATCACGGCTGACGACAAGCTCGGCACACTGGCAACTGTAGCCATTGCACGCGGGCCGCTCGCGATGCATGTCATCCGCTACAACCCATCGGCTGACGCCACACTCGATTATCTTATCGCGTTTCAGTGTGGGTTTGTCCTGCGTTTGTTTGAGAATCCTGCCGAACACCGCTTCAGTCTCGGCAGCGCTGAGATAGGCCGAGAGGAAATGGTGAAGTTGCTCAACGCGCCTGGCGGCACAGCACAGGTATATGGCCTGAAACCGGCGCATGTAGCGACGTTGCGGGATCAACTCTACGACGGTTTGATGGCGCAACTGAGTTCGATCCCGATCGGGCTACGTGTTGACCTGTGGCTTCTCAACCACTATCCTGAGTTGAAAGAGCAACAGCACGCGTCAGTATTGACTCAGATGAAGCAGAATAGTGATGTGCTGCGACCGGAAATCGAGCGTATGTTCCCTCAGAAGATATTCCGCGCCAACATCGCGATGAACATCGCCTATGCCCAGTTCTGGACGAACATGACCGGCGAACCGAACTATGTAAAAGCGTATCGTAACCACCGTTTCTACTCAGATGGGCTGGCGCTTCTCGCAGCCTTCAGTGCCGCGCCTTCGGATGCGGTCAGTGATCGGCATTTGATCGATACCTGGGCGATGCAACTTATACAGCGCCGCCGTTATCACACCCATCCCAGCGCCTGTAGACCGCCCCATATAGCCACCCCGCCAAGAAATACCCATAGGATATCAAGTTTGAAATAACGCACGGCGATGAAGGCGGCGCCTGCAAACACCAATGTAACCGACCCCGTGATGCTGGTCTGTCCCAATTGCAGGACTACGGTCGCCAACAACCCGACAAATGAGGCTAACACACCAGCCAGCGCACCGCGCACGGCGCTCAGGTTACGCAGGCGGGCAAAAAGCTCGGTAAAGATCAGGGTCATCGCGAATGACGGTGAGAAAATGGCGAAGGTCGCCAGCAATGCGGCGCCTACCCCGCCCATCTTGTAGCCCACGAATGCTGCCGTGATCAGAAATGGCCCAGGCGTGATCTGGCCGAGTGCAATGCCGTCAGCGAACTGGCTCATGTTGAGCCAGTGGTACGTATCCACTACATCGGCCTGGATCAGCGGCAGGATCGTCGTGCCACTGCCGAAGGCCACCGTGCCGATCTTGAAGAACGACAATGCCATGCGACCTACGTCCGAATTAAGGCTCCAGGCCAAACCAGCGACGGCCAATACCACAGCCACTACGACCGCGATCGCCAGCCACCGTCCAATGGAGACGGGTTTAGGCTCTGCCGGGGAGCGGAGCGTCGATTTATTCTTCGGCGCAGCGGTGCGGATGAACAGGGCGCCCACGGCCAGCGCAGCCAACACCACCAGCACAGCATTGAGCTTGAATATCATGGCGGCAAAAGCGGCCAGAGCAATGGCAGCCTCCACGCGGCCTTTCAAAGCGCGCTCGCCAAAATCCAGCGTCACATTGAGGATAATGCCGACGACCAGCGCCTCCAGTCCCAGGAAGAGTGTATGCACCCAGGGCAGGCTACCCGCGGCGAAGTAGGCCGCTGAGAGGACCATCATCAGGATGAAGGATGGGGTGACAAAGCCAACCGTTGCCAAAACCGCTCCCGGCACACCGCGCAGTTTATAACCGACGTAGGCCGTGAAGTCCACCATGATCGGGCCCGGATATAACTGCACCAGTGCCAGCCCTTCGTTCATCTCTTCTTCGTTCATCCAATGATTCTTCACCACCAGACCTTTGAGTTTTTGGATGATAACGAAACCAAAAGCGGTCAAGCCAATCCCCGCGTAAGCCAGGAAGATGGAGGACAGTGAGACTTTTCGTCTGACATCGGCCTCGATTTTTTCGATGTTGGTTATCGACATGGTTTTACCATTGCTGAAGTCCTGTGAGTCAGGGGTAAGCAAGCTTGTTTACCCCTGGGTGGTTCCCGCCCTGTTGCGTTATGCTTTCTCGGCGCAAGGCATGCACACAATCTTGCCGTTCTTGACCCGCGCGTAACGCTCCACGGCCACTTCGCCGCACTCGGAGCAGATGATGGTGTTGAAGTCATGCGGGCGACCTGGGCCAAGCTTGGTCTCCTTAACCGGTTCGACCACAAACAGATCGTTGGTCGGAGTATTCATGATGAAGTCCACCAGCGGATCCACGAGGGCTGCGTCGATCTGAGATGCCGGCACGCCTTTCTTGCGACACTGAATAAACTCGGATTCCTGGCTGCGTTTGATAGTCTCCGGTCGGGTGACGACGCGCACAGAGCGGCCTGTTTTGCGATCCACAACCGTGAGCGCGAACTTGCCATAGCCAAGCTTCTGGATGTTGCCTTTGCCGAAAGTGCAGCCGGTGGCCATTTGGATGCCGTCCGCATAGCATGTCGCACAATGGTCGCTGTCGATTTCGACCATGGAAACGAGTTGCCCATCCATTGCGCGCGGGACGCCAAGCGCCTCCAATGCAGCACCACCCGCACGCAATCCCATAGGCATTGCGGGGCACTTGTGTCCGTGTAATAGTAGTCCGGCCTTGTATAGTTCATTATTGGTATCCATTGTTTTCTCCATATGACGATGCGGTTAATCTCCGCGATGCTTTGTTGTTTATCGGTCGTAGCCGGAGCAGGGTATGCACATCTTGCGATCACCCACCAATCGTGTATATGCATGCGCGACGAGTTCGCCACACCTGTCGCACTTCGTGAACCCCATCACCTCTGGCAGCCAGTTCTGGGGATAGGCGTGCACTTCACCAACTGTCAACACATCGGATTCAGGAGCGTTCCACACCAGGTTCACCAGCTCCATCTGGTCGGCTTCAGGAATCTCATCTGGCGAAACGCCCGCAGCGCGCTGCTCCATAAAGGCCGACGCGGCAATATGCTTCTGCAGTGTGGGTTTGTACGAGACGCGCACCGCACGGTCGGTAGCCTTGTCGATGAGCGTCACTGCCAGTTTGCCCAGTGGCTGTTTGCAAATGTTGCCCTTGCCCAGAGTGCAGCCGGTGGTGTATTGCACGCCATCGCCAAAACACATACCGCCATGTTCCTCACCCGTCTCAATGATGGCGTAAAGCTGGGTACCGCCGGAACGCGGGACACCCAGCGCCCGTAGCGTCGCTAACCCAACCCGCACACCAGCAACGCTGGCCCAGCAGCGATGGCCGTGGAACTGCAAGGTGCTCTGTAGAATATCCTTGTCATCCATGATATTTCTCCTATTTACTGACGAGATCGAAGATTATTTTCGCGGCGATGCCCCACAACAGCACGCCGATGATTTTCTTGAGTTGTGTGCTCGACAGTTTGGTCTTCATCAACTGCGAACCAATGATCGAACCAGCGGCTGCCATGACCGCCATGATCCCAATGAAAAGCGGATCCAGCCCGCCCAGGCTGGCATGACCCAGGAAGCCGGACAGCGATGAGAAGACGACTACCATGGCAGTCGTTCCAGCAGCCATCTTGGCGTCCAGTCCCAGCCAGTTCAGCACCGGCAGGATAAAGTTACCGCCGCCCACTCCGAGTAGTCCACCGAGAAAGCCGGCTACGGTACCGACGCCTGCACCCGCGCCAACTTCAACAGCGCGGCTCAAAGGTTGTTCGCGTTTCTTCGGTTTGTAGAACAACATCATGAAACCGGCGAAGAACAGGAAGGCCGCAAACATCGCCAGTAGAACCGTCTTGTTTACTGAAGCTGTGAGTAGCGCGCCCAGTGGCGAGAGGATCACCGCTGCGACCAGCACCGGCAGCCCCACACGCCAGTTAATGAGCTTGCCACGCCAGTAGTTGATGGCGGCAAACATCAGGCTGACGACATTAAGCAGAAGCGCCGTTGGCGTCGCTTCGGCCAGTGGCACACCCAGGTAATAGAAAAGCGGCACGAACAGGAAGGCTGCTCCAAGGCCAGCCATGGATAGCAATCCGGATAATACAAGCACCAGGACGGCGCTGACAACGTAGACAACGGTATTCATGTTTACTCCTGGCACCCTTCGCGTTTATCAGTCAAAGTTTTAGCAAGGGATGCTGACATACGACTGTCCTGAAATGGGTAGAATGAAAAGCCAATTACCAGTAACGTACTACTGCAAGCGTCCTCGAAGCGTGTCCATATCACAGCATCACCTCCAGTGACGTTCGTTGTGCGGACAGACTTGTGTCATCTCTCAATGACAGACAATCAGCCGGTGTCCGCTTGTGTTGCAGCAAAGCGGCGGCAAAAGCCATACAGGTTGCAACGCCGCATCGCTTACAGTTTGTCCTAGGCAATAACGACCAGACGTCCAGTAGTTGCGGTGCGCGGCGCGCCGTGTTTACCGGGGTGAGTTCATGCCGGTGCGTCCAGGTCGCATTGATGGCATCCACCAGACTCGACAGGAGCCCCAAGCCTTCTTCAACATCGCACACCTGCGTGATATTCACCCGGTCGGCGAACAGGGTGAGGAAACCAGATGGACGGCGGAAGGTGAGGGTACAAGCCTCCGGGTTATAACCAATGACATTCGGCAGCGCTGCCAGATAAGGCAATACATCATCCAGCGAACGAGATGGTTTGCCGACAACAATAATCTTGCCTGGCTCGGCCAGACAGGGCAGTGTATCAGTAAGCTCAATGGCGTTGAGAAACATCATTTATGACGGCCTTTTTCAGCCAATTGCCGGCGCTTCGATGACGATACCTTCCAACGCGGCCAGCTTTTGGGCGTACTGCGGATGGATATCTCTTACATGACCAGGTTAAACAGATAACCGGTGATGATGATGGCGATAGCAATCACGCCGACGAAGACCGCGATGAGCTGTGGCTTGAGCACACGGCGCAGGATGATCATCTCCGGCAGGCTCAGACCGACCACCGACATCATGAAGGCCAGTACTGTTCCCAGGCTAGCGCCTTTCTCGATCAGCGCTCCGACGATCGGAACCACGCCAGCCGCGTTCGAATACAACGGGATGCCGATCAACACCGCCGCCGGCACCGACCACCAGGCCTGTTTGCCCATGATGTCCACCAGCGCCTGCTCCGGCACGTAGCCGTGTATGCCTGCGCCTACCGCGATGCCGATCACGACGTACGGCCACACCTTGCCCACGATTTGTTTGACGCTGTCCCAGGCGCGGTTAAACCGGTCCTCCCATGTTAAGTGCTCTTCGATCCCACCACTGCCCGCCTGCAACTGCCAGACGAAATCCTCCACATAACGTTCGAGTTTCAAACGGCCGATGACCATCCCGGCAACGATGGCAATGACCAGACCGGAGGCGACATACAGCGCCGCGATCTGCCAGCCGAACATGCCGTACAGCAGAATCACTGCGACCTCGTTGATCGTAGGCGCGGCGATCAGGAAGGAGAACGTGACCCCCAGCGGGATGCCGCTCTCGACA
>CAIXPS010000117.1 GCA_903921365.1 uncultured bacterium
GACGGCGCCCGTGCGCTACGAGGTGACTTGTGATTGAGGTTGAGGCCGATGCGCGGGCGCCGTCCCGCGCACTACCGACGCCACCAGGATTGGTAGGTGTGCACGAAAGCGTCGAAGAATTGGCGGGCGGCAGGCGGCAGTGGGGCAAGGTAGTCGGGCGCAAGAAACCACGGCTGGTTTGAGAAGTAGTCCTGATAGGGCTCCGATGTCCGGGTGTAAGTGAGCATCAAGGTGCGGCGCAGTTTGTCGGCGTGATAGCGGCCGCGGTGGATGCCAGAGGGGTTGAACAGGATGGCATCGCCAGGTTCGACGGCCAGCCGGAGCGCGCCGGGCATGGCATTGGAGCGGTTGTTCTTCCAGCCATCGCCCTTGCGAATGGCGTACTCTTCCGGTGTGTCCCAGCGCAGGTGCGAGCGGGGGATGAACTCGATGTCAGCGCTTGGCGCGAGCGCGATCTGCAACTGCATCCCGAAGCCGTCGCGACCATGGGCGGCAAGAAATGCCTTTTCGGCGTCATCGTCAGGCGTCGTAAACTGTGAGTCGCGGTGCCAGTCGCCATCCTTGCTGGTGAGCAGCGGATTGAAGAACAGGCTGGTGCAGCGGAACAGCGGTTCCTCGCCGAAGATGGTGCGCGCAATATCGAGCACACGCGGATCGGCAACCGCGTCCATCAGTTCGCAGAACCAGTCCATGTGATTCGCGAAGTAACCCGGATGATTCAAATGGCGCATCACCGTAGCATCCGGGTCGCCTCCGGGCTTGCCCGTCGCAGCGACGTCGGGATTGGCGACGCGCCATTGATCAAGGATTGGCTCGCAGATCGCGCGCAGTCGCAGCGCACGCGCCCGGTCGATCAACTCAGGAATGACGAGATACCCTTCTGCCTGCCACTGCTCTTGCAAGTCCATGCACATCCCTTTATTCACCTGGTTTTGCTAACGCAGTATAGCCGGTAAGAGCGTGCGGCGCGGCGGGACATTCGTGGCTCCCTGACTATTGAACGCGAAAGACAACGGATCGGCGATCAATGTTGAGGTCGTCATGAGCAGGCAGAGCCTTTAGGCGGTGAAAGCCATCTGAAGGTGCACTTGGGTGTTTGGTGTAACATCCAAGTAAAGGCATAACTCGTCTGTGGATATGCCATCCTGAGCAAGAACTTCACCAACTATATTGATTATTAGGATGTGTGTCGCGATCGACAGGTGGGACACACTCTCTATGAGTTCAGAGAAAGGTAGATATCCTATTATTCCTAGTGTCCGTATGAACAAGGCCATCCCGCCCATCTCGTTTCTTCTGCGCCACCTTTTTGCGTCACTCGTAAGCATTGTATGGCCGCCAATCGCAATTGTGATTGCCTATGTGGTGCTGTTATTGGTCGCAATAGTTACTCACTCGGACATGGGTGGACCCGTCGCACTTCCATTCTGGGCATTTGCCGTGTTATTGACGAGTGCCATTGCCACAGTCACATTGCTATTCCCTGCGACTTCGCTTGCAGAACTGATCACTCACCGTATGGGTAAATCGCGGCATCTGGTTCAGATACCTCTGTCCACCTTGATTCTGGCACTTCTCATCATGCTTTTATCTGCGGTTGTCGCTCTTGTGAAAAAGGCGCAGAACGATACGTATGATTGGTTCGCAGTCGCGGCTATTGCCTTCCTGGTATTGACCATTCCTCTAGGTGTTTACTGGTGGACAATGAAGATTGCGCAAACCACTGTTTTTATGATCCTCACATTTGCAGCACGGATATTTCGATCGCGAACCGACAATACTGTGAGTTATTGAGTTTTGATAGATGAATGTCGCATCACTTATAACGTCAAATAGCTGGTGTTCAACTGTTTTGCGTTATTTGGTAACGACATACATTATTCAAAACTCAATAATAGTGCTGTAACCCACTGTATAACCCGGCATACCATCGGCGAACGACAGCGTGGTCTTGTCCTTCAGCTGCCTAGCGTCGGCGTCAACGTAACCATTTTGGTTTCAAAGTGAAAATCAGCCATTGGGTTTGATCACCACCCGCACGCCTTCGCCAAAGCCGTCGAGATTATCAAGCGCGGCGTTGATCTCATTGGCGTCGAGCGGGATGCTGCGCGTGATCACCTGCGACAGGTCGATTTTCCCCATCGTTGCCAAAGCGATCAGCAGCGGGATTTCTGACGCGAGGTGATCCGACACGCCGATGATCTCGGCCTCGCGGTTGATCAACTCGTGATACGGCGTAACGTCGAAGGACTTTTGCGTGATACCGGCCAGCGCTGCGCGCCCCTGGATCGCCAGCGACTGCACCGCCTGGCGCATTGTGGCAGGCAGCCCGATGAGTTCGACGGCCACATCTACACCGCGGCCAACCGTGCGGCGGCGCACCTGGATAGCCGCGTCCTCTGGCCTGGCGTCGATGGGTTGCGCGCCGAAGCTTTGCGCCAGTGCCAACCGTGTGGGGTTGATGTCCACCGCGTATACCGCCAGCGCACCCAGCCCAACGGCCAGTTGCACCGCCGACATGCCCAGTCCGCCCACGCCAAACACGGCGACGGTTTCGCCCGGCTTCAGGCGCGCCTTGCGCAAGGCGTGCAATGCCGTCGCTGAGGAACACATCATGATGGCCCCGGCCTCAAAGGGAATTTCGTCAGGCAGGGCGAAAACGCTCCGCGCCGGCACGGCGATGTGCTCGGCGTACCCGCCGGCGCGGTGTTTGCCGATCATCGCGCCGCTGGTGCAGAACTGCTCCTGACCCGCGTTGCAGTGCGCGCAATGCCCGCAGGTGACCAGGTAATGCAGACAGGCGCGGTCGCCCTGCTTGAGGTGCGTCACCGCATCGCCGACCGCCTCAATCACGCCGGCTACCTCATGCCCCAGGGTCATCGGAAGCGGCGTCACCGGCGATGTGCCGGCGCGGTAGTGCGCATCAGAATGACAGATGCCCGCAGCCATGACGCGCACGAGCACATCATTCGGCCCAATCGTCGGGAGCGCGACTTGCTGCGCCTCCAACGGTTGTCCTGTTTGAATTAATTGAATCGCTTTCATCAGCACATCCACTACTTTCGCCCGTAGTCGGCGGGGATTTCGCCCCACTCCTCGGTCTCCCATTTGAGCAGCTTGTTCTCGTACTTGTTGCCGCGCAGCCACTTCTCGGCCTGGTCGATCATCTTGAACAGGATGGCGTTATCGGGCGTGTGGTCAACCGTCGTGCGGCATTTGCCCGCATGCACCCAGCCGATGGCGACCTTCGAATCCGAGTACACGGACGTCGCGTTGTGCTGCTCTTGCAGCCACATCAGCGCGTGCACAATTGCCAGAAATTCGCCGATGTTGTTCGTGCCGTCGGGATACGGCCCGCGCTTGAACACCTCCTCGCCAGTGCTCGTGTGTCGGCACTGGAATTCGAGGTTTCCCGGATTGCCACTGCACGCGGCGTCGACGCAATAGCTGTCGCGCAGGTAGTTGCCGGTTGGGCTCTTCCTGGCCGGCTTCGCGCCGCCAGCAGGCGCCGCCGCAACGTGTTTTGTGTGCGACTCCTTGAACGCGGCTTCGGCCTGCGGTTTGCTCTCAAAAGCCTTGTACTTCGCATCGGCAAACCCATCTACCTGCGCCTTGCAGTCGTCCCAGCTCAGGTAGATGCCGGGCTTGCGCCCTTTCCACACCACGTAATACTTTTGTGCTTTCGCCATAGATTACTCGAAAGATTACTCAAACCATGTCGTGCCGGGGTACTGATACTGGCGCGCCACGGTCTCATCCAGTTCCAACCCGATGCCTGGCCGATCGGTCGGCGTGATGTAGCCGTTCTTGATGATGTCTTCCTTGTCCGTGATGATCGTCGACCAGTAGTCGCGATGCAGCCAGTGGAACTCGATCACCATGAAGTTCGGCACTGTGGCGCACACGTGACACGAGGCCATCGTTCCGATCGGGGAGGCTACGTTGTGCGGCGCGAACGGGATGTAATAGATCTCGGCCAGGTTGGCGATCTTGCGACACTCCGACAGGCCGCCGCACTTGGGTATGTCGGGCATGATGATATCGACCGCCTGCTTCGTGATCAATTCCTTGAAGCCGTGGCGCAGATACAGATTCTCGCCGGCGCAGATCGGTGTGGTGGTCGAGCGCGTAATCTCGCGCATGGCGTCCACGTTCTCCGGCGGCACCGGCTCCTCCAGCCACATCAGGTGGAACTGCTCGCACGCCTTCGCCAGTCGGATTGCGCTGGGCATATCCAGGCGCGTGTGCACGTCCGCCGCAACCGCTATATCCTTGCCCGCCGCGGTGACCGCCATGTCGATGAGCTTGAGCATCTGGTCGTGCTCGCGTTCGCTGGCCGTGTAGTTAAACGGATCCTTGTTCGGGTCGCCGCCATCCACGTCGATCTTGAACGCGGTGAACCCGCGCTCCAGCACGTCATCGACGACCTTTTTGACCTCGCCAAAGTCCATGCCGGGATCGACCTGGCAGTCGGCATAGACGCGAATCTTGTCGCGGAACTTGCCGCCCAGGAGCTCATACACCGGCGTCTTCAGCGCCTTGCCTTTCAAATCCCAAAGCGCGATTTCGATGCCCGTGAGCGCGGTGATCAACGCGCCCGCAAAACCGCCGTCGAAGACATGGCGCCGCCGGATATCCTCGAAATGCGCATCGATGCGGAACGGGTCCTTGCCGATCAGGTAATGGCGCACTTCGTGAATGATGGCGATGGCCTGCACGCCGCCGTGCACGCACTCGCCAATCCCGGTAATCCCGGCATCGGTCTCGATCCGGACCCATAGATGCATGCCATGTCCGCTTGTGGCAGCCGTTTTTATCGCGGTGATCTTCATCAGTTTGATCTCCTGTCAGGTGAAAGACCGGACATGCTGACTCTGTGTCAGCCGCTGACTCTGCGTCAGCCACTTGCCCGGCCTGGTAAGTTAATGAGGGTAATGATTGACGAGAATGAGGAAGATGTCAAACAGGCATTTCGTCAGGCAAACCAAAGTGGCGCAGCCAGCGAGGATCCATGAAGCTGGTGATCGCAACCACACAGCCCACATCCGCCGCAATCGTCAACACCTGCAGGCCGAAGGCGCGATAGATGCCATGGTCATCGCGCTGATACAGCCCAAACGCGGGTTGGCCGTTCGATTGAACTGGCGCCAGTCGCCAACGGCCGGCGGCATCACCGCCAAAGGCAATGACCGCGAGGAAGTCGACTACCGCCGCGCGTCCCCGGAACCAGGTGGGCATGGGCGGCATGGAGAGGATCGCATCCTCCTGTAGCAGGTCGACGAGAGTCGTGATGTCAGCGGCCTCCCAAGCATGGACATAGCGGTTGAGCAATGCCAGAACCGTTGGGTCGGAGGGCAGACGCGGGGCAGCATCGAGCCCATCGCGGTGGTAGCGGCGCTCAAGCGTCTCGCGGGCGCGATGCAGGGCGCTATTCACCGCCGACAGCGTCATATCGAGCAAGTCGGCCACCTCGCGCGCCGGCCAATCCAGCACATCGCGCAAGATCAACACTGCCCGTTGACGCGGCGGAAGCGCCTGTAGCGCGGTCATGAAAGCCAGCGTCACGCTTTCCCGGACGGCGTAGCGCGCCTCTGGGCCGCTGGCCGACTCAGCCATCATGAGCCACTCATCGGGGTAGGGTTCCAGCCAGACCGGTTCGGCAATCGGTCCCGCAGGTGGCGAAAGCGGGTCAGCGGGCCCCTGGTATGGCTGCACCAGGAAGCGCTTCGGGTGCTTCTGAAGCGCATCGAAACAGGCGTTTGTGGCGATCTTATACAACCACGCGCGGAACGACGAGCGTCCCTCGTAGGTGCTCAACCGCCGCCACGCGCGCAGAAAGGTCTCCTGGACGATGTCCTCGGCGTCGTGCAGCGATCCCATGATGCGGTAGCAGTGCGCCTGCAACTCGCGCCGATACGGTTCGGTGAGCCGGCCAAACTCGGCGTGGTCGCCCCGCATCGCCGCCGCCACTCGCGACGCTGTTCCGGGTTCACCTCCGAGAGTGATTATTTGCTTGTCCGCCAGTTCCGTCATCCACATGCTCCTTGAATATGACATCCCCCATCATATATGACGGCGAAGAGGCTGAAAACTGTGCGGTCATGGAATTGATGGTTGCGATGATCTCTATGACAATGCAGCAAGACGTGTTGCGCTCCATGCTATATTGTCCTCATGAAGCTACTGATCGAACACTGTGACCTACTCGACCCGCGCGCGCCGCGCACGCGCAGCGCACGCGCGGACCAGTCGATTCTCGTCGACGGCATGCGTATCACCGCCATCGGAGACGCCGCCGACATCGCCATGCAGGCGCAGAACCAGCCCGGCCTGCAGGTTATTGATGGGCGCCATCATCTCGCCATCCCCGGCCTGATCAGCGCGCACACCCATTCACCCGAGAACTTCCTGCGCGGCGCCGTCGAGCGCGATCCGCTGGAGCCATGGCTGGTGTGGCTGTACGGCACATGCGGCCAGCACACTGCGCGTGATCACTACCTGGCCGCGGCAATGAGCGCGATCGAGATGTTGTTGAGCGGTTGCACCGGTTCGCTTGATCACCTGTGGCATGGCGGGCCGTGGAGCTACGACATCCTCGACAGCACCATGCAGGCCTATCGCGACAGCGGCATACGGGCGACCGTCGCGCCGATGTTCGACGACCACGACTACGTCCTCGACGCCGGCGACGCGCTGGGTCATGACCTGCGCGCGTCAGTGTATGGCATCGCGCATGGCGCAGATGACGCCGCGCGCCGAGCCGTCCTGCTCGATAACCTCGATATCTTCGACGACTGGATGACCGACTGGCAGGGCGAGGCGAATGGCCGCCTGCAGACGTTCCTCGGTCCAGGCGCCGGCCAACTGGTGACAGCGGAATGTCTGCGGATGACACTCGATCTTGCGCGCAAACATGGCGCCGGAATGCACATGCACTGCGTGGAGACGCGCGTGCAGGACTATTGCATTCGCCGCGCGCACGAAGGCCGCACTGTAATCCAGTGGATGTACGACGAAGGCGTGTTAGGTCCCGATGTCACACTCCCGCACTCGGTGTGGATTCGCAGCGAGGCCGACCTTGACCATCTGGCCAAGACCGGCGCAATTCCTGTGCACAACCCGGCCGCAAACCTCAAACTGGGCAGCGGGTTGATGGCGTTGCGCGAGATGCTCGATCACGGCATCACAGTGGCGATTGGCGTCGATGGCGCGTGCAGCAACGACAACCAGAATATGTTTGAGTCGGTCAAACTCGCGGCACTCGCGCATAACCTTAAGAGCTACGATCCGAAGACTTGGATCAGCGCGAAGGAAGCGGTGGACGCTGCGACTGTCGGCGGCGCGGCAGCGATGCTCTTGAAGGGCGAGGTTGGGGTGTTGCAGGCCGGAAAACTGGCCGACATCGTTTTGCTCGACGAGCATAGCCCGGTGCTGTCGCCGATGAACGACGCCTACAACATGCTGGCTTATTGCGGCGGCAGCGCGGCGGTAAAACACGTCATCGTTAACGGCGAGCACGTGGTGAAGGACGGGCGCATCATCACGTTCGATGCCGCTGCCATTGCGCAGGAATTTCGCGAGCGCGTGGATCACTTCCCGTTCCGGCATGAGATCGATGACAGGACAAAGAAGGACGTCAAAATCTGTTACGCGTTCTGGTGGGACGTGATGAACCGCGTATCGAATGGAGAATAGCACAGAACATGACAAATGAGAACTCTGCAGAAAGCGCACAGAGGCGCATCGCGGACGATTTAATCGCCATTGGCCTGAGGCGCGGCGGCGTCGCCCTGGTGCACTCGTCGCTGTCATCTCTTGGGCACGTCCCTGGCGGCGCGGAGGCGGTGATACGCGGGCTGTTGCAGGCGCTTGGGCCAGAGGGCACGTTGCTCATGCCGGCGCTGAGTTACGAACACGCCAACGCCGCGCATCCCTACTTCGACGTGAGCCGCACGCCATCGAACGTCGGTCTGATCCCCGAAACATTCCGCGCGCGCCCCGGCACACTGCGCAGTGTTTGCCCTACGCACTCGGTGTGCGGGGTTGGGCCACTGGCGGCGCAATTGCTGGGCGAGCACCACCTGGATGACACACCCTGCGGCGCGCATTCACCCTATCGGTTGCTGCCGGAGCACAACGGCCAGATCGTCTTTCTCGGCTGCAATCCGCGCCGCAACACCAGCATGCACAGCGTCGAAGAGGTCGTCGTGCCACCTTACCTATGGGGGACGATGCTCAGCTATGAAGTCACGCTGGCGGATGGCACACACGTGAAGCGGACACAACTGTGCCGCAGCCACAACTTCGCCGGTTACGCCCAACGCTACGAGCGCGTCGTCGATCTGCTCTGCAAAGACGCCTACCACAGCGGCATGGTGATGTCGGCGCTGGTGCACATCCTCGACGCTGCGCCAATGTGGGAGGCGGCACTGGCGGCGTATCGCCTGAACCCACTCTATTTCGTGCAAGAACGTGGGACGGACACGGGAGATTAGAGATTAGAGATTAGAGATTGGAGATTGGAGATTGGAGATTGGAGATTGGAGATTGGAGATTGGAGATTGGAGATTGGAGATTGGAGATTGGAGATTGGAGATTAGAGATTGGCAGATGTAGTCAGGCCGGGCCATTTTCGGTGATGATTGCGTCGAGAAGGATGTCGTGCGGTTCGCGCGGCAGGTTGGCGACGTGTTGGAAGGAGAAGGCAATGCCGATTTTGGGCGCAGTGACGCGCGCCAGGAAGCGGTCGTAGAAACCAGCGCCATAGCCAAGCCGCAGCCAGCCTCGCTCATCGGGCGCGTCGGGCGCGGGAGCGAACGCCAGCAGCGGGACGAGCACCACGTCGATGAGCGCGATATCCACAGGGCGCATCACGCGCGGGACGCGCAAGCCGAAGCCGCCGATGTCGTAGGCGTCATCGGCCAGCGTATCGATCTCGCAGCAGACCGTTTCGGTGCTGTTGCGCGCGAATATCGGGGTCACTACACGCTTGCCGTGCGCCAGAGCGCCTTCGATGATCGGGCGCGTATCGATCTCGCTCTGGATCGACAGGAAGACATGCGCGACGCGCGCTGCCTGGTACGCCGGCAACTGGCTAATATGACGCCAGATCGATTCGCTCCACACGGCACGTTCTTGCGGGGATGCGGCGTCGCGACGCGCGCGCATTTGCTTGCGGAGGGCTTTCTTTTCCTGTTGTGGTTCCATCAGACACATTATCTTTTAATCCTTTTCACGTTCTTCACCGCTTCGCATTTCGATTATCTGGGGACTACCCATCAACCCCAGTAATCGTCGCTCATGTACTTGTAGCCCGCGTCCGGGAAGACGGTGACCACCACCCCGCTGGTGAGCCGGCTGGCGACGCGCAATGCGCCGGTTGCGGCCGCGCCAACCGAAGGGCTGACAAACAGCCCCTCCTCGCGCGCCATTCGCACGGTCATTTCCTGCGCGTCTTCGGTGCTGATCTCGATGTTCTCATCGGCCAGGCGCGGGTCGTAAATCTTCGGCAGGATTGCGGTGGGCATGTATTTCCAGCCTTCAATCGCCGCCATGGCTGAATCAGGCTGAAGCGAGATGCACTGGATCGCCGGGTTTAACTCCTTCAACCGCCGGCTCGTGCCGACAAACGTGCCGCTCGTTCCAAGGCCGGCCACGAAGTGGGTGATGCGCCCCTGCGTCTGCCGCCAGATCTCTTCGGCGGTCGTGCTGTAGTGGGCGCGCCAGTTCGCGTCGTTATCGTATTGATTGGCATAGAAGTATGCCTCAGGCGCGGCTTCGTTAAGCTCACGCGCCTTGCGGATCGCGCCCGTCCCGCCAAGCATCGGATCGGTGAGCACCATCTCGGCCCCATACGCGCGCAGGATATGCTTGCGCTCACGGCTGACGTTAAGCGGCATGACGAGTTTCGTCCTGTACCCCAGCACAGCGGCGAACATCGCGTACGCAATGCCCATGTTGCCACTCGTCGCATCGAGAATGGCCTTATCCCGCGTGAGCCGGCCGTCGGCGATTGCAGTGCGGATGATATTCAGAGCAGCGCGATCCTTCACCGACCCACTCGGATTGAACCACTCCGCCTTGCCATACACTTCCACCGGCGCCGCCGCGCTCGCGACACGCTTCAGGCGCAGCAAAGGGGTATTTCCAACGCAGTCGCAGACATCACAGCCAGCAGTCATTGTCATGTTCAGTTGCTCTCCAGACATTTAATCAGTAATTGGAGCGCCGCATCCGCCGTGTGGCGCTTGTTGCTCACGCGGTCGCCGTTCCACTCAAACCGCGCCACCCGATCGATCAGCGGCGTGCTGACGCCAACGTACACCAGCCCGACCGGCTTATCGGGGCTGCCGCCGCCGGGCCCGGCAATCCCCGTCGCGCTCACGCCGACGTTCACACCCAGCGCGGCCCGCGCGCCGCGCGCCATCTCCAGCGCGCACTGCTCGCTGACGGCCCCCTGCTGGGATAGCGTTTCCGCGAGCACGCCAAGCGCCTGTCGCTTGATGCGGTTGTCGTAGGAAATGATGCCGCCGAGAAAGTAGGCCGAACTGCCCGCGCGATTGGTCAGTTCGTCGCCGATCAATCCGCCAGTGCACGATTCCGCCGTGCCGACGCTCCACTGCTGTTTTATCAGCAGTTCAGCAATGCGCTCATTCGCAACGGCGCGCCAGCGCCGCAGCAAGTCGTCGCGCAACACATCCAGCGCCTGGCGAGCAATCAGCCGTTCGACCTCCGGCAACTCAGGCGCAGCCGCCGCGAACTCATCCTCGTCCAGCACCTGCATACTGCCGTCGGGGGACATCCAGATGTCGAGGAGCAGGTCCTCCCATTCCAGTTGATCTTCCGTAAACCGCGCCGGTCGGGTGATATCCGCGTACCAGCCCTTGCGGTCACCCGCCGGCGTGAAAACCTCGAATATGTTGTGCCAGCGGTCGTTGTAAAACGTCTCGCGAAAGATGTCGCCCCGCTCGAAGATCACAAATCCCAGATTGACGGTCGGGCGCGTCCACGTCGCGCGAATGACAATGCTATGGTCGTCGCGCGACAATACGTCGCCGCTGTAAAGGAATTTTTCAATCCCGCGGTAATCAAGCTTGCGAATCAGCATGGCGCTATGCTACATCAGGCAAGCGAGATTGGAGATGAGAGATTTGGGATTGGAGATTGGAGATTGGAGAAAGGGGATGAGCCAGAGACGCGAACGCCTCTGGCTCATTTTCTTTCCAGTGCAGGACAGGAGGGACCCGCACCGGGGGGAAACAATATTATTCAGCTAGCCGCGCGCATCCACCGATTCACTGTGCAAAGGCGCGCGCTCGATAGGCCGGAATTTGAACGCCGGCAACACCCTGGACCCCAGGGTCACTTTGACGACCACTTTCTTGTTTGCCCGCAACAATTCCAATGTCACGGAGCTACCCGGTTTCCTGGCCATGACAATCGACGTCAAGGTGTTCTCCGCGTCCAGGCTCACACCATCGATGCTGCGCATGATGTCGCCTTCACGGACGCCCACTTTGCACGCGGGGCTATCAATCATGACCCGCCTTACAGAAACAATGACATCTTTCTGGGCAGGCAATTCGGCGCCGCCCTCCATCTGCCATTCAATCCCAAGGTAGGGAACTCTTCTCTCCGACGAATCCACTAATTACTCCATGACCAGCAAAGAATCTCAATGCTCAATCGCACAGGCCGGGCAGCCAATGTTTATCAGTCAGACCCATCCACTGAAACGTTTGTTTGCACAGGAGGAAACAAACAAACGCGCCGATAAACCTGGTTGCCCGACCTGTATGATCAAGCCGGAAAGCGCAATAGGGTGAGTGCTGTGCCTGGGTGAAGTGTTGCACTACCGATCTGTGACCACTATAGGGGACTCAGCTTAAGCGCAACTTAGATAAACCTATCAGATAAGTTAAACCAGGTTGGGACGATAGGCCGGAAGCGAGACAATAAACGACGTTCCCACCCCAACCGTGCTCTGCACCTCGATGCGGCCGCCGTGCGCCTCGACAAAAGACTTGGCAATGGCAAGACCCAGCCCGGCCCCGCCCTGCGCGCGCGAGCGCGACTTATCCACGCGATAGAAGCGCTCGAATACGTGCGCGACATCCTGCTCCGGGATTCCGATGCCGGTATCGGAAACCGAGACAATCACCGTGTGTCCAGTCGGGTTTTCGGCGGTGATTGTGACTTTGCCCCCTGGCGGCGTGTGCTTGATGGCGTTATCCACCAGGTTCAACAACACCTGCTTCAGCCGGTCGGAATCGCCCTGCACGGTCAATTCGCCCGAAACGGAGGAGTCAATCTCCACCCGCCCGTCGGCCATAATGTTGCCGCTGCGCGCGATATTTGCGATCAGCGGCGTCAGATCGAGCGGCTGCAGATGCATGGGCAATGCCCCGGAATCCGCCTGCGACAACAAGAGCATGTTGCTCACCATGCGCGTCATGCGCTCGCTTTCACTCGTGATCGCATCCAGCGATTCCTCATCTGCGCAGCCCATGCGCAAGAGATCGACATTGCCGCGGATCACTGTGAGGGGAGTGCGCATCTCATGCGACACATCCGCCACAAAGCGCTGCTGTGCGCGGAACAGCCGCGCCAGCCGATCCAGCATCTCGTTAAAGGCCGAAGCCAGTCGCCCGACTTCGTCGTTCGTCATCACTTCCACGCGCCGGTCGAGGTCGTCGGTGCGGTATATCTCAAGCACAGTGGTGGTGATTTCGGTCACCGGTCGGAGCGCTCGACGCGCCATTGCCGCGCCGGCCGCCGCTGACACGAGCAATACCACTGTGCCAACAGCGATCAACGTCAGCAACAACCCTTGTTTGGTCCGTTCGATATCTTCCAGGGAGGCCGCCACTTGCAGGTAACCGAACAGTTCACCAGTGTCCTTGACGACCAGCGGATAGGTGTACACGCGCAGTGGAGGCGCGTCGGCGTGCTGGACGTTGTTGTATTCGGGTATTTGCTCGCTGGCTGGTTTGCCGGTGATCTCTGCTATCTTCGTCGGATCCAACAGGTCGTTGAAATTTCCGACGTTGCTCGACTTGCCGCGAATCTTGCCCTTGACATCGATCGCCTCCACATAAACAGACGATGCGCGAAACACGTCGAACTGCGGCAGGCTGATGGCGCGCCCGTCGCTATTCATGACGATTTTGATCTGATCAACGATACTGCTGGCCGACTGCTCAAGCGACGCATCCACCTGGCGGATCAGGGTAAGGACAACGCTAAAGTAAACCCCTGTGCCAAACAGGAGAAATCCCAGCACAAGGATACCGCTATACCAGATGGTGAGTCGAGTCCGGATTGACATCGCTTTGTGATTACCGTCAGTCCATGATGTTTATGTTCGCCCTTTAGTGTACTGGTGTTGCTGAGAGTGGTCTGAGTCGCGCGCTCAGGCTTTTGCGACAGCGATCATGCGCGGGCTGCTCTCGCCATACTCGCTCATGTCGTAGTCGCCAAACCACTGGCAATCGCTGAATCCTGAACTGAGCAGCAACAGTTCCATCTCATATCTGAACACATGCCGCAGCTTGAACGACACAACCTGCGCCTGCGTGGTGTCTCCAGCGGACGACTTTGATTCGATTCGATAACTGAGCAACTGTGCCTGCTCCGCCCAGAAGACCTCGCTCGCCACATACTTCTCGCTGACAACATCGGTCAACGGATCGATCAGCGTGGCCTCGTATTCATACTCGCCGCTATCGGGCTGATAGGCCAGTTCATCGTTTGGCGGCAGGTCGACGATCAGAATGCCGCCCGGAAGCAGGCTGCGGCGCGCCATGCTCAACATCGCAAGCTGGTTCTGGCGCGTCTGGTTGTGTAGGAAGGTGTTCAACGCGATGAACGCCATGCCAAATCGCTCTGTCAGAAGGTCGCTAGGCGCGCAGGCATCGGCCTCGATGACCTGCCAGAACTCGGCAGGAATCCGGGCCAGTCGATCCCGCGCAATCTGCAGCATCTCGGGCGATTCATCCACGCCGACGACGCGATAGCCCTCCTCGACCAGTGGAATCATCACGCGCCCGCTGCCGCTGCCAATTTCAAGGATAGCCGAACCAGGGTGCCGGACGCGGCATTCGGCGGCAAAGTGCTTGTATAACTCCACGTCGGGGGTGTACGATGCATGCTGAAGGTCGTAAAAACGAGCGAGCGCCGCATAAGCAGCGGGGGAATTGAGAATGGGTTGGCTGGATGTCATAGGTTAAGGTCCGGATATTAACGTTATCAGTCTGCCATCAACTATAATTTAAAATATGCGGCGCCGCGCTACGGCCGTCACAAGACATGAATGATCCAAATGTCACACCGGGCGATCCAAATGATCCCCAGGATTTTACGCTGACTTCAGAGCCAGCGATGGATGAAACTGCGCCGCGCAGCTACATCGCGGCGGGGCTTGTCGCGTCGCTCTTGATTGTATTGCTTTGCGTCATCGGCGTCGCGATCCTGAGCAGCGGATTGCTCAGCCCACGCCCGTTGCCAACAGTTGCCCCCAGCGCGCTCCCGCGGATCGAGGTTGTCGGCGTAGTTGCGCCCAACAGTCCCTTCAACGTGCGCGGTGTGAACTTCGCCGCCGGCGAGCGTGTTGAAATCTACGTTGCCTTCGTCGCGGGCGCAGCATTCAACGAGTACACCAAACTGGCTGATGCGCAGGCGCAAAGTAACGGCATCTTCAATCTGGCGGGGCTGAACATGCCCGTCAAGACAAAGAACGGCCAGGTCGTCTATCTCGTTGCGCGCGGCATGACCAGCGGATTCACCCCTATTGAGCCGATCACCATTGGTTCTGCGCCCGTCGTCGCGACGCTCGCCGTTGCGACCACACCCCTGCCAGACTCAATGACGCTCACGCCGATTGTCATGCCGCCAACGATCCCGGTGGATGAGCCGACGTTGCCGCCGCTGCCGACGATCCCAAGCGACACGCCGACTGCTTCTGCCACGCCCGACCCGAATGCGGTTGGCGTGTGGTTCGGAAGATATTACGACAACCCCGATCTGAGCGAGCCGCCCGTCCTGGCGCGCATCGAC
>CAIXPS010000118.1 GCA_903921365.1 uncultured bacterium
CCCGGCAAACAAGGATGCGGTTTTCCTGATTTCATCCGATGCTCGCGGCGAAGGAATGTTTATCTCTGAAGTCGCCCTTCGCGATGCCATGCGTCCCGGTCACGTCATCCAGAGAGCGAGCAAACTCCTGGCAAGCAGCGCCTGGAACGGAAGTGATTATAAACCGCAATTTACCACGTCGCAGGATGTCTTGAAGGCCCTGATTGAAAGTCCGGTTCAAATCATTGTTCTCGACAGCGCGATGCCCAATCCGCGCGAGCACAATCAATTGTTGCAATCCGCCGTTGAAAAGCATCCGCAAATATTTCAACCGATCTGTTCCTCCCCGATTCTGCGGGAAGGCATCCTTCAACCCGCTTTAATCCGTGCTTACAAAGTGATGCGTCTTGCGCCCGGACCATAGGATTTCAGCGTATCCAATCGATCCCGCCTTCATGCCGCTCCCGAGCAACTCCAATTCCAGCAACTGGGTATGCACTTTACACCAGTGAACCCTACCTGTTGTGGTGCGACGTGGTCTCGCCGCGCAGAGTGCGGTATGGCTGCGGTCCAATCATGGCACTCTGCTGGAGCAGTCTGTAGAAGAGCTTCCCCCGCGAAGCCGACTTGCGACGGTTGAATCGGAAGGTGAACTCATCCAGGTAGTAATCCAAATGGCTCTGCCTGACAGCGCCTTGGTGCGTGCTCATCAGCCAGCGTTTGAGGAGCGAAAAGACCAGATGCACTCGCGGCAAGATTGTGTCCTCACTCGCTGGCGATGCGCGCATGGGGGTCGGATCGTGCTTATAGCACCCCTTGGCCCGCAGACCGCGATATCCCGACCAGTCGTCGGTACGGACAATGGCTCCGGACTCGACAGCGTCTACAATGAAGGCTTCTAACTCAGTGGCGTTGGCAGCTGCGATCTGTTTGAGCCGGATACGCCCAATTTTGCGCGCGCTCACACACTCCACGGCGGCGACGACCAGCGTCTTGCGCCCCGGTTGGCGACCGTTTTTGCCAGGCTCGGTAGCACCGATATAGCATTCATCGACTTCCACAGGTCCACACAGCCGGTCTCGTCCCGGCCGCACCATGGCCCGGCGCAGCTTATGCAGCAGACTCCAAGCCGTGCGGTAGCTTCCCAAACCCAGCACACGTTGCAACCCCATGGCGCTCGCTCCGTCCTTCTGCGTCACGACCTGCCAGATTGCTCTGAACCACAAGCGCAACGGCAAGCGGCTATCGGCAAAGATCGTGCCTGCGGTAACCGAGGTTTCCCTCGCGCAGTCGCGGCAGACCCAGCGTGATCGCGTCGCCCTCCACGCCTGATCCCCAGCACACCCAGGACAGCGAAACCCCTCGGGCCAGCGCATCGCCGCGAGGTAATCAACACAAGATTCCTCGCTCGAAAAGCGCTCCTCCAACTCCATCAGTGTCCGCGGATAATCTTCGCTCACGCCACAGAACACTACCCATTGTGGTCACTGGTGTAAAGTGCATACCCAGTTCCGGAGATTGGGAACGAGAACCCCAGTGGCGCTGCGCGCGTTGGACCCATCGCGCATGGAATGACGCGATCCACCTACTCCGCGATCCCGATCAACGCCCGTTGCCACGG
>CAIXPS010000119.1 GCA_903921365.1 uncultured bacterium
TCTATCAATGCATTGTTCCATAGTTTGCCCTCAATGCCAATTGGAACTGGCAATCCAAGTAAACATAAAGCGTTCAAAGTCACATCAATTAAGTCGCTCCTCGGAATAGATACGCCAGGACGAATCTGGGGACCTGCTGCGATCAAAATGCCCTCATGTCGATGCCCACCGCTGGTTGGGAGTCCACGCATCATTCCTTTACTCGCAAGTTCAATCGGTTGCGGAACCCCTGATATTGCCGAATGACGAAACACGTCTGGAATTGTGGCTTCTACAATTAAATCAGGGAAGGAAGTAGTAAACTCACCGTTGAATAACTCCTGCCGACGCCATACTTTTCGAATAACTGTCTCTCCGGTATCAGGATGAGTCAACTTTGGCAATTCCTGTTGAATATATTGGACAATTTCATCGTATTCTCTGCCAGAGTTGACGATGCCCAATGGATCTCTATCCTTTACATTCAACCAGATATTGCCGCGCCGTTCCTCCGAAAAGGCCTTGGTTTCCAACCAGTCAACGCCGTTGAAAAGCGATTCCTGACTAAGCCGGCTGCGCATCTTGCCACCGAACTTGCTTCTGAGCCATGTCAGACTTTGGTAGGGCACAAATTCTGCTGCAGTTCTCAGGTTCGATATCATCCAAGCACGCAGTTGTGCAGAAGGACGTGACACTTCAGCTTTGAAACTAAGTAAGTGATGTTGTGCCAGCCAGCTATTAAGGTGAACCATCACATTGCTCTCACTGCCGGAGCCGTGGTCTGAAACGATTAAAATATTAATATCGGAAGGAAGACACGCTAATAATTCACCGATGCGGCGATCTATATCCTCATAGACTTGGGAAATTGCATTTCGCAGACGCTGTGCAGCATTCGGATGATAATCGTGGTTCGATGGGTCGCAGAATTTCGCAAAGAAATGATTGACGCTATCTGTTGCTGCAACAACGAACATTGAGAAGAGCCAATCCGTTGTCTTCAAAAGATCGGTTGCCACTTTAAAGCGAATGTCGATCTCTTCAAGAATCGCATCCAGTGCGTGTTCAGGTTGGCCACGTTTCATCCACATCCAGTCATTCGGGACAATCACATATGAACCACCACTGACTGATTGGATATGCATCTTTACTTCAGGTGGGTAAGTATAAGGACTCTGATAACCCGGCACCTCACGCCCTGAGATAAAAATTCCCTTTATATGGTCGGGCGGGTATGTCATGGGCACATTAATAATGACGGATGGAAACCCCTGCGCATTTACATATTCCCATATTGCAGGCGCCGCGCGTCGTTGGGGGATGGGAATCTTGAATGCATAATGACTAAAATCGCGCTCCCAAAAATCAAATATACCGTGTCTGCCTGCATTTTGACCAGTGCACATAGTCGTCCAAGCCTGCGCAGTATAGGGATGCAACACCGAGCGCAAATTCGACCGGGCACCGCTCCGAATCAAATGCGCGATATTTGGCAACTTGCCTTGTTCTATCAATGGATCGATGTAATCGAATGCAGCACCATCAAGACCAATGATCAACAGACGGTTTTGACTCATATTCAATCCAGGTACCCCAGGTCGGCAAGGCGCTTAGCCAACAGTTCGTTATCCTTGGCTGTATCGCCCCCAATATATTCGGCCCTAATCATCTCATCGTTTGACGACAACAATGGATGTGCCTGAGTCCATTCGGGTGTTAGCGTCTCACTGATGACCTGTCCATCCATATAGGCAGGAACAGGTTCATCAAGCAAATAGAGCAGTGTTGGCGCAATATCCGCTATCTCCGATTGGATATTTTTGATTGTCTTAACGCCTTTCCCAAAGATCAAGATTATTCCTTCCGGTGCATGGCATCCCGCACCTGGGTCAAGTGGAGGGCGAAAATAACTGCCCTGTTCACCACGAAAAGCAGCTGCAGAATCAATACCTGTGTTAAATTCGAGGATAAGATCAGGGGCGTCAACAAGGTCATCGCCGCTATAAGCATCAAACTTGCTCTTGATATCTATTAAAACAGGTCTTCCTATGTTATCGCGTTCTTGACGCAGCCCAGCAATGATTTCCGCCATAAGCACACCGCTCTTTGATTCTCCTGCTATGTGTGCGCCACTTTCAAATGCTATGGAGGAATTGGGTGCGTGAATATATATCGAGTTTTCAGAGGCTTCACCAGAGTAGGCAACCGTGTGATCCCAATCCACAGATTTCACGACAGAATTATTAACTGTGTTTAATGTGTCGCGTAAATTGCCGAACAGACCAGAAGCCTCTACAAACCGAAGAAATCCTTTTTTAAGCCAATTCTTCCAAGGCAGCCTTCTGTAACTATTAGTCGTAGTGCCATTTAACACCAGATATCCATGGTCAAGCAACCAGCGATTAACAAGAAATTCCTGATCAAGCTTTTGAAATCCGTGATCAGATACAATCACCACTTGATCGGGTGAAACGACTTGAATCCATTGCCCAATCGCATCGTCTAAAGCTTTATAGCAATCAATAACACATCGATCCAGTTCTGTGAGGTCACTCTGACCAGCTATAAGCCGCTCAAGCACATCCCACATGTAATGCTGTATCCTATCTGGTGATTCATACACAATCACTGTCAAAGCTCCGACGCCATTTTCCAGCGCAACCTTCGTGCAGAGTCGCGTTCGTGTGACTACCAGATCGGCTAGATCACGCGCCAACCGAATGCGACCTTTATCTGTTTTGTAGTCACGACCACGCCGTTTGATAAACAGATCGATCTGGTAACCGCTTCTGTCAAGTATTGCTTTTAAAGTGGCTGGATATGTATAGCAGCTTTGATTGCTTGGCGTATCAAATCCCGCGATCAAAGTGCCGTTTACCGCACGAACCGGATAAGTCATTGGCACGTTATATATGCCGACTTTCTGTCCGCGTTTGCTCAGTATTTCCCACACTTGGGGCACTTTAATTGCCTCGGCATTGTTCAGAGGCCACCCTCGGTCAGTGTTTCGACATCGGTAGAAACCAAATACGCCATGTTTACCTGGATTAACGCCTGTGAAGCACGCTGTCCACGCTACCGGGGTAAGAGGTGGTCGTGTTGATTTTAAGGTTCCACTTGCTCCTGAGTCATAAAGGCTTTTTAAGTTAGGAAGATATCCTTGCTCCATGAACCGTTGTAAAATTGTCCAGGTAGCTCCATCCAGCCCTACTACCAAAACTCGTTTCTCTGCCATATGATTTCCGTACTTATCTGCAGTCGCGATGGGAATTACGCCCAATTAAAACAGAATATATTAATGACCTGCGGAGTGCCCGTTGAGGTTGTAGCGTATGATAACAGCCGTGATCGACTTGGAATCTGCGCCGTATACAATCAGCTTCTTAGTAAATGTGCCGGCGAAATCTGCTGTTTCGCGCACGATGACATTCTTTTTTTGAAATCGGGATGGGGCAAGGAACTAACTAATGTACTCGCACAGCCATCAGTTGGTCTAGTGGGTGTGGCAGGATGTGACCTGATTAGCAGAACGGCTGTTCCATGGTGGGTTGTCGGACGCAAGTTTACTTTCATGAGCGTCGTTTCCTCATTTGATCGCACCGGAAAACCAAGACAAAAGGCAAACCATAGAAAGTCGGGACTCTACCCAGCAGTCATACTTGATGGTGTTTTCCTCGCGGCAAGACATGAGGTGTTTAGGACACTTTCATTTGATGAAACCTCGTTTCCTGGGTTTCACTTCTATGATCTCGATTTATCGATGCAGATCAGCAAGAAAGCTGCACTAATCATTGATTGCAACATACCCATTTATCACGCATCGGAAGGAAAATATGATCTGTCATGGCAAAATGACTTACAATCATTTCTCGTTAAGTGGAAAACTGTATTGCCTGCGTGTGTTTCATTCAGAAAAGCATATGAAGTTGCTTCAGCTTTAGAAATGTGCGAAGGGGTTTATCACGCGACCAATCGCAACTTATGTGAGTCCACACGATACTTTCTAAGAGCTATGCTACGAGACCCACTCCAACTTCCGCTGTATCACACAATTAAGAAGCTCTTTTTCAACTCCCTTCTGTTCCCTTCAACGTCCGACTGATAGCACCCATGATCATTACCCACAATCCAACCCGGTTAGCTGTTATTATCATCAACTGGAATCAGGCACATCTCACCTGTACATGCGTGCAACGGATCATTAATAATATCCAAACCGCTAAAACCAATATTGTTTATCAAATTATCGTTGTAGATAACGGCTCGACAGACAACTCCGCCACGATGATCAGCGAGCAATTCCCCTCCATCATTCTCATCGGCTTGTCTCACAATCAAGGTTTTGCCAAAGGTGTAAACTGCGCATTAAGGCATCCTGCTTGTAATGACACTGACTTGTGCCTCTTTATTAACAATGACGCTTATCTAGCCGAGAATGCACTTGACAGACTGCTTGACAGCATCACGAATGATTCGTCAGACATAGTGTCACCAATCATATATACCGATATGTCAAGCGGTCATTTATGGTCAGCAGGCAGCATGATAGGGAAACACACACTTCGCAATATAAATAATCGGCCTTCTTCCAGAGCAATGAAGTCTGCTATTACATGCGATATGGTTACTTTCTGTATTGTTCTAGTTCCCTATGCAGTTTTCATGCAGGTTGGGATGCTAGACGAATCTTTCTTCATGTATTATGAAGATTGGGATTTCTGCTTACGTTCCAAACAGTATGGTATCCGCTTACAAGTCAATCCCAATGCGGTCGGTTATCATGCCGTTGCGGCATCCACTGGTGGGCGATGGAGCAGCGCCGAAAGATTCCTCAACGGCAAAAGCCTGATTCACTTCTACAGAAAAAACATGCGTTTCGCATCGCCCTTTTTTGCAAGCGTATATTTAATTGTCTATGTCGTTGCATACTGTGTGCGTATGATGCTCAGCAAAAAACTCAGCGCCACACGAGCATTTTTACTTGGCATATGGCAAGGGATAACAGAAACCTAACAAACTGGCATAGTGACCTGTGTTGACAACCTCGGCGCCCGACTCGTTGCGCGCGACCACAGGTCGCCCTCTGCAGGCTGTTCTTGACGAACAGATTAACGGGCCCGATATTCCTGCTCACGCGCCTACCGCGCTAAACGACCGCAGTCCCGCGCGCCAGATCACCCGCGCGCACAAGGCAATAATCGCAACCCAGGCCGCGCAGATCAGGATGCGCGCAAGAGCAGCTTCGGGCGAAAGGCGTCCGGTCAATACTTCGACGGGCAATGCCACCCCGGCCTGAAAGGGCAGCAGTTGCAACGTCGCCTGGAGCGCGACCGGAAACAACCCCAAGGGTATGATGTATCCGCCCAGAAAGGACTTGGCGAGCGCGAAGGCGGCATTCACCCCGTGCGCCTGCGTCATCCAGAAAGACAGGCAGCCAATGACGTATTGCGCAACGAACTCGAATGCCAGCCCGACCGCGCACGAGAGCACGAACAAGATCAGGTTGATCGGATGCAGGTCGAGATGTATTCCCGGGGTGATTAACATCCCCACCACCACGGGCACAGCCACCATTGGGATAGTCACCACCCGTGTGGCTAGCACGCGCGCCAACAGAAAGTGCATCAGGTCTATCGGCCTGAGCAGGTAAACCGACAGGTCGCCATTGCGCACCAGCAACTCGATATCACGCACGATGCTGCATCCCGTGATGCGCCGGACGAGGATGGCAGACAGGTAGTATGCGGCAAAGTCGACCGCACTGTAGCCTTCGCGTTGCGTGCTGCCCTGCTGCGCCAGACCGATCCATATCGACATCATCACGAGCGGGAACGCGGCATTGACCAGTGAGACGAGATAGGTCGCCCGATATACGACTGCCCGCTGTCGGTAGGCGTGCAGTAACGCCGGATAGACCCTCAGTACTCGCATCATGTCACAGCTATTTTACGCTGGTGTTGTTGCCTGAGCGCATGGACGCATGAATGCGGTGTTCTCTGCGCGTGTTAACATCAAAAAATATGTCAACCGATTTCACCCTCGCCTGTCCCATCCCCATCTCCGACTATCCCCAGGTGCTGCTGGCGCACGGCGGCGGGGGAAGGCTGACGAATCAACTCATCGCGAAGATGTTCGTGCCAATGTTCAGCAATCCGGCGTTGGAAGCGCAGCACGACGGCGCGGTGTTTCGCGTCGGCGACGGCAAGGTGCGAGACGATAAAACGGGCGACCGCAATGAGGGCGACCGCGATGAGGGCGACCGCAAGGGATCGCCCCTACTGGCGTTCAGCACGGATTCGTATGTGGTTCACCCGCTGTTTTTTCCCGGCGGCGATATCGGTTCGATGGCGGTGCACGGGACGGTGAATGATCTGGCAATGTGCGGCGCGCGCCCGCTGTATCTAAGCGCAGGCTACATCATCGAGGAAGGCCTGCCGATGGACACGCTGTGGCGAATCGTGCAGTCAATGGCGCTGGCGGCGCAGAACGCCGGCGTGCAGATTGTCACTGGCGACACCAAGGTGGTGGATCGAGGCAAGGGCGACGGGGTGTTTATCAACACCGCCGGCATCGGCATCATCGAGCACGACCAGCATATCGCCCCGCAATCCGTGCGCCCGGGCGACGTGTTGATCGTCAACGGCGATATCGGGCGCCACGGCATCGCGATCATGGCCGTGCGCGAAGGGCTGGAGTTTGAGACCACCATCGAGAGCGACTCGGCGCCAGTCGCTGGCCTGGTGTTACAACTGCTCGACGCAAAGATCAAGGTGCATTGCATGCGCGACCTGACGCGTGGCGGGATGGCATCGGCGCTGAACGAGATCGCCGAGAGCGCACAGGTGGGCATGGCGATTGAAGAACTGCGCGTGCCTGTGCGCGACGACGTGCACGCCGCCTGCGAAATCCTGGGCTTCGACCCGCTCTATGTGGCGTGCGAGGGACGGTTTGTGGCGTTTGTGGCGCCACAGGATGCAGAGCGCGCACTGGAGATCATGCGCCGGCATCCGCTAGGCGCAGACGCCGCGATCATCGGGACGGTGAAGGCTGATCATCCGGGCATTGTGATGATGAAGAGCCGCATCGGCGCCAGCCGGATCGTAGATATGATCAGCGGGGAGCAGTTGCCAAGAATCTGCTGACCTTCAACCACGCCTCCTAATCTCATCAAAACTAGCGCGTAGCTGACGAGGGTCGTCGCTTCCCTTAATAACGACATTCATGTACTGCTCCAGATTGGCGAGTGCGATATGTCCATTTCGAATCAGGAACAGCACGTCCTCAAGATCTGATCTTGTCCCGCGTTCCAGCTTTGATAAAGCAATACTGTATAGATCGAAGATATACGCTGTCAGTTGACCCGAGCGGAAAATGATGCGGTGGCGCAAGGCAGCATCGGGCGGCAAGGGCATGAACTCGGAAGGAACGGATTCCTCCAGATCGAGAGCCATTTCATCCGATAGATTCTTGATCGTCTGCCGTAACTAGTCAATGTTGCTGGTTGGTGCGCCTAGAGTGTAGTCGACATCAATAGTGAAACGTGAGCTGCCCAACAAAATAAGCGCGCTGCCACCAAAGATATAAATCTCAGCGGGATAATCACAACGTCGTCCGAGTTCCTCGAGAAAGGACTGGATAACATCACGAGTGGGTGTGCGCATGTTCTCGCCTTTCGCGATTCAACAATCGGAAAAACAGTGCGATATGCTGGCGGTACGACCGTCCCCAGCTACAGTTCCATCCTGAGCGCTGCTTGTGAATCTCACCAAGTGAGTCTAAGGCGGCCTGACATGAGGCGCCCACTGGAAGGGTCTCAACTGGCGGCGTGTTCAGTTCCTGCGAAAACAGATCCTGCAGATCATTTTGATCACCCAAGAGGCCGTGCAGCTGGGGCTGCATTTCGCGTTGTAGATACGTTGCTGCCTGGTAATACAACTTCAGCGTATCTGCTGCAGTTTGGGAAACCTTTGCGAGCGCATCTGGAACCGCATCGCTCAATTCAGGGTGACGCAGGAAAAGAAGAATCAGCGAACTGTTTAGCCGGGCGGATGAACTCTCAGCCAACCCGGCGATGAGTTCGGACGGACTGAGCGACTCAGATGATTGGACTGGCGAATACCATAGATGCGTGATGCCGAGACGGTACAACTCGGCAATCAGTAGCTCATCGCGATCCATGGTGGGTTCACTCATCCCGTTTAGATCCTCATCCGCGCGATCATCGTGCTGACCGCCAGCCCCACCCCGACGACCGGGATGAGCGCAAAGAGCGCGCTGGGCGACACGACAAGAAACAACACCAGAACGGGTAAAACGGTGAAGTAGGCCGCGCCGACCACAAAGGCAATCGCCGCCGTTAACCAGAAATACTGGCCGCGCACCTTGCCCAGCACGCGCCGGATGGCCTCAGCCACGAGCCCGCCCATAGCAGGCCCGGCAAAGAGCGTGATGATGATGGCGAACAAGCCGATGTTCCCGATCAGCCGCAACACAACCCCTCCGACGACGCCCAGCGCCAGCGCCACCAGTGCAACGATGACGTACTGCTCCGGTTTGGCAGTGTAAAACGTGGCGACGCGCGCTTTGACGTAGTAAGGACAGACGTATCCGGTGGGAGTGCGGCGCGCGTCCTTGGTCATCAGTGGGCGGTTGCACTTGGAGCAGCGCAACGTGGTTGGGGCGGTCGCGACGTATTGGCACTCGATGTCGTACGGACTCGGCGAAACGCCGGTTGCGGCAGGAATGCCGGTTGCGGCAGGAATGCCGGTTGCGGCAGGAATGCCGGTTGCACCGGACTGCGCGGGAGGTGTGGAGTTCTGCGTGCTCATAATTGTGACTTCTTCAACACGTCAAGCATGGCATTGTGAAGCAACCCGTTGCTGCCCACAATCCTGCCCGACGTCAACATCGTATCCCCACCCTCATAATCCGTAACGGCGCCGCCGGCTTCGCGGATCAGGACAATCCCCGCCGCAATGTCGTGCGGTTTGATCTTGCTCTCCCAATAGCCGTCCATCTGACCCGCCGCCACATAGCACATATCGAGCGCCGCCGAGCCGATGCGGCGGGTGGCCTGCGCTGTGCGCTGAAAGCCGAGGAACTCAGGGACGTTGCTGTCGCTGGTGTGCGAGTCATACGGGAAACCCGTAATCAGCAGCGAGCGCTTCAAGGTCGCGATGGGTGAGACGCGGATGGGCGCCCCATTGCGCGTGGCGCCATGGCCGCGCGCCGCTGCAAACATCTCGTCGATGATCGGGCTGTAGACCACGCCGACGGATGGCACGCCGTCGATGAGCAACCCCATGGAAACACAGAAGATGGAAAACCCGTGCGCGAAGTTGACCGTGCCGTCCAGCGGGTCGATATGCCACTGGTAGGCGGCGGTCGACGTCCGGCTCTTAACCACTTCGTACGCGCCGCCTTCCTCGCCCACAATGCGATGCTCCGGGAAGTATTTGTTCAACTCACCCACGATGTACTTCTCGGAACGAACATCGTACTCGGTGACCGGGTCGATCTCACTGGTTTTGAACTGCAAGGCGGCGCCGCGATTGGCCGCGATGGTGACAACCCCTTCGCGCAGGATCGCGCCGGCGCCGCGCGCAATCGTGATCGCAACGCTCAGAATGTCGGTGAGCGAGCCATCGACCTCGGACGCCGCTGCAAGGCCTTTATCCGTGATGTTAGTCATAGAGTCTATTCTACACCGCACAAACCATTGACAATATGAGTAATGTTTGTATAATGTTGAGTAATGTTAGCGGGTTGTGTGGAGATATAGCAATGGAAAATAACGTCAGTGAGAACAAAGAGCCGATGATGGAACGGGTGCATCATAAGATGCACCAGGGAGCCAAGCCGGCGGGCAAGGGGGCGATCGGGTTTATCTTCGCCGCCGTGTTTCTGGATCTGCTCGGCGCCGGCATCCTGATCCCGGTGCTGCCCTATCTGGTGCGCCAGTACAGCGCCGACGCGTTGACTCTCGGGCTGCTGGCGTTGTCGTTCTCAGCAGCGCAATTCATCGCCGCGCCGATTCTAGGCGCGCTCTCAGATCGCTATGGGCGCCGCCCGTTGCTGGTGTTCAGCGTGCTGGGTTCCGGCTTGGCCTATTTCATGTTCGGGTTGGGCGGGTCGCTGCTCGTGCTCTTCATCGCGCGCATCATCGACGGCCTGACTGGCGGCAATATCTCAATCGCGCAAGCCTACATCGCCGACGTCACGCCGCCCAAGGATCGCGCCAAGAACTTCGGCTTGATCGGCGCCGCGTTCGGGATGGGCTTTATCTTCGGCCCCGCCCTCGGCGGCGTGCTGAGCAACATCAGCCTGCAGGCGCCGGCATACGCGGCGGGCATCTTGTCGCTCGTTACCGCCGCATTCGGGTTCTTCGTCCTGCCGGAGTCACTGCCCGTGGCGCAACGCAAGAGCGGTGTGTTCTCACTGTCCGAGATCAACCCGGTCAAGCAACTGGGCGAGGCGTTCAAGCGCCCCAGCATCCGCATCATCCTGCTGGCGATCTTCGCGCAGAACTTCGCCTTCAGCGGTTTGCAGACCAACTTTTCGCTGTTCTCACTGGCGCGCTTTAACATGGGCCCGCAGGAAAATGCGCTCGTCTTCACCTTCATCGGCGTGGTGGGCGTGATCATGCAGGGCTTCGTCGTGCGCAAGATCGTGAATAAGGTCAGCGACAACATGCTCGCTATTGTGGGATTGACCATCATGGCCGCCGGTTTCGCACTGACCGCGTTCGCCCCGGCGATCTGGGTGCTATTCCCTGCGCTCGCTGGCGTCTCCATCGGCAGCGCGCTATCCACCCCGACGCTGACAAACCTGGTATCGAAACAGGTTTCAGGCCGCGAGCAAGGTTCGATCCTTGGAACAACGCAGTCGGTGAATGCGCTCACCCGCGTGTTTGGGCCGGTCTGGGCAGGCGCAACCTTCGACACGATGGGCGCGGCTTCACCATACTGGACCGGCGCGCTTTGGCTCGTCGCCGCGGCGGTGATCGTACTGACGGTTAAAACGACCAGGACGCCGGCGCGCGAACAGGCGCCCACGATGGGCAGTGGGCAGCCCGAGAGGGTGAGTTCGGCAGTGTCGGGGAAGTAGCTGATTTGCGCTAATATCCATCCAATGACACAGATCGCGCGCACCCTTGCCTCCCATTTTGAGGCGATAGGATGAAAATCATCGCCCAGCGCGTCACACGCGCGTCCGTCACCGTCGAAGGTCGCGTAACCGGCGCCATCGATCATGGCTTGTTGCTGCTCGTCGGCGTGACACACACCGACACGCGCGCCAACGCCGACTGGCTGGCGCGCAAGATCGCCTCGCTGCGGGTGTTCCGCGCGCTTGACGGCCCCTCACACTTCGACCGGTCGGTCATAGAGATCGGCGGCGCGATCCTAGTCGTATCGCAATTCACGCTGTACGGCGACAGTCGCAAGGGTCGCCGCCCCGACTTCACCCAGGCCGCCAAACCCGACCTGGCAGCCCCGCTGATCGACTACTTCTGCGACCAACTGCGCGCCCAAGGCATCCGCGTCGAGACCGGCGTCTTCGGCGCCGACATGCTGGTGGATTTGGAGAATGACGGGCCGGTGACGCTGGTGTTGGAGAGGGCGTAGGGGAGAGGAGGAGAGGAGAGAATACCATGTAATTTTGGCTATGGTGGGAAAATTTGCAAGGTATAATCAGCTTCATGATATCGCGTGACCGTCTCCAGCAGCAAATTGCGAATGCGTTGGAACGCAGTCGTGTGGTGGCGCTCATCGGCCCGCGCCAATGTGGCAAGACCACCCTGGCGCGTCAGTTTGTCCCGGCGAATTCAATCAACTACTTCGACCTTGAAGACCCGCGCGCAGAAGCCCGCCTGAGTGAGCCGATGTCGGCACTGGAAGAGTTGACGGGACTGATCGTGATCGACGAAGTACAGCGTAAGCCCGATTTATTTCCCGTGTTGCGCGTGTTGGCGGATCGCGTGCCATTGCCTGCGCGCTTTCTGGTGCTGGGCAGCGCCACGCTGAATTGGTTGCAACAATCCTCAGAGTCGCTGGCAGGGCGGTTGGAAGTCATTGAGATGGGCGGCTTTGGCCTGAATGAAGTGGGCTCTTCTGCGCTTTCGACGCTCTGGCTGCGCGGCGGGTTGCCGCCCTCATTTCTGGCTGCCAGTGATGGCGATAGCATGGTTTGGCGCAATCAGTTTGTCAACGCGGTAGTGGAGCGGGATCTGCCCATGCTGGGCGTTGGCGCTCCTGCTGCTCTGCTGCGCCGGTTCTGGAACATGCTGGCGCATTATCACGGGCAGACGTGGAATGCCACAGAGATATCGACGGCATTGCAGATCGGGCAGAAAGCCACGCGCCATTACCTCGACGCGCTTGAGGGCGTGCACATGGTGCGCCAGTTGCAACCCTGGTTCGAGAACCTGGGCAAGCGCCAGTTGAAGTCGCCCAAAATCTACATCCGTGACAGCGGTCTATATCATGCGCTGATGGCTATCGGCACGGAATTCGAATTGTTGAACCATCCCAAATCAGGCGCTTCGTGGGAAGGATATGCGATGGAAGAGGTGATTCGCGCGTTATCTCTGCGACAGGTATATTACTGGGGCACAAGCGGCGGCGCGGAACTGGACCTTTTCGCGTTACACGAGGGTAAACGAATCGGCATCGAGTTCAAGCGCGTGGACGCACCCCGCCTGACGCCCTCGATGCGCAGCGCGTTGAGCGACCTCAAGCTCGATAAGTTGCTCGTCATCTATCCCGGCTCTTTGCGCTATCCGATCGCCGAGCGCGTTGAGGCCGTGCCGCTCACCCTGCTGGCATCCCCGGATTTCGCGCACTGATCGCGTTTTTATTTTGTTACAGTCGCGGATGCTCCGACACTCGGCGTCTATGCAGATCATTGAGGGTGTAACACTTACAGAAATCTGGGAGAATAGACCGATGGTTGATTGGAACGAACATATCGTAATCGATCCGGCAATCCTGGTAGGCAAGCCGGTGATAAAAGGGACGCGCCTGGCGGTGGAGTTTATCATTAGCTTACTCGCACAAGGGTGGACGGAGTCAGAAATACTGCGAAATTACCCTGGCCTTACGCATGATGAGGTATTGGCTTGTCTGGGTTACGCGGGCGCCATACTGGGCGCAGAGAAAGTCTATCCCATTCCAGCTTAACACTTGTCTGAGGAGCCATGCGATTTCTTGCCAACGAGAATTTTCCGCTTGATGCCGTAGAAGCGCTACGAACACTTGGTCACGATGTCGCGTGGATACGCACAGAAGCGCCCGGTATTAGTGATGTGGTTGTGCTTTCCCGTGCACAACAAGATTCTCGCATCCTATTAACTTTTGACAAAGACTTCGGAGAGTTGGCTTATCGCTCGAACCTGCCCGCAACGTGCGGTATTATTCTGTTTCGCATTGCCACTCCGTCATCGATGGAAGTAGCCAGGAAAGTCGTGTCTGTTATTGAATTACGCTCCGACTGGGCAGGCGCCTTTTCGGTCGTTGAAGCGCATCGAATTCGTACGCGACCACTCCCATAAGCCATCCTCACCTCCGTACAATGAGCATTGTCTTAGATGGCGCCATCGGCCTTGATCGCCCGGATTCCGCCGACGATCCACTGGTTCTCCGGTTCGTGAATGCGGCTGAGGCACAGCATGCGGACGTCTGTTATTTTCATTTGTATGACGCCTGATTGACATAACGGCGCATGCCCAGCGTGAGTGTGATCTCCGTTGCCGGAGGCAAGCACACCCGCACATGCTTACCGCCAATCTCCTGCGTTGCCGTCTCCGGCAATGGATCAGGCGGGTAATAAGGGCTGGCGCCATATTCGTATTTCGCTTCGGCGCCAGGATATCGGCTAGCTGGCGCGCGCCGCGTGTACTGAACCGACTCAAAGGCATGCTCGCCAAAGCTGCCAGCCTGAGCCAGCACGGTGCGGGACTCAATGGGGCTGGTGTTGACAAAAGTAACCGTGATCTGCTCAGCCGACACCTGCGTCACCAACGCGGCGACATCGGGCGGCAGCCCGGGTCGATTGCGTTCTGCATCAAAATATCGCAGCGGCGCGATGAACAGCCCACCGTTGTAAATGATCTGCGGCGCGCCGAGTGTCAACTGCAACAAAGCCTCAGTTGTGATCGGGTTATGCTCCTGCCAGTGATGAATCGACACGCGGTCGAAATCCGCAGTGTCTGCGCGAATCTGGTCCAGATGCCAATGCGCCATACCCAGCGCCGCGCGCATAGCCGCTTCTGGATAACCCGGGTTGCGTCCGGCCAGGAACTCGATCCAGGGCTGTTCGTGCCCGGCGTCCTCCTTGTCCTTGAACGCATAGATGCGTCGCCAGTCGTAACCGCTTTTATCGCGAAGATCGAGCAACGTCGACCAGTCGGCGGCAGCGCCAGTCAGTGCCCAGAGCGCAACCGGATACACCGGCGACATGGGTTGATGGTCAAACCAGCCGCCATCGCCATAGCGGTACGGCACGACAAAAGTCTCGCCGCTGGTTTCGGCAAGCGCATATTCCACGTTCAGCCAGTGCTGGCGCAGACTCATCGCCAGATCAGTAAAGCGACGTATTTCACCCAATGCCATGATGCGATCCTGTTGCCCGCGCGCCAGGTCGAGATGCTGTTGATCATTCGTCAGCAGCAGACAGGCCTGCCCGGCGCACAGCGCCGCCGCTTGCAGGTTGTAAAAACCGTGCGGCCAGTTCCAGCCGTATAACCCTCCATACCACTTGCCATCCACGTATTCCCCTACGGCGCCCGACAGCCCGACATTGTCCGGAATCAGCCCGCCATTGGCCTGCGCACGCTCGCGCCAGCCCTGCACATAGCGCAGAATCCAGCGCCGATACTTGTCATCGCCCGTGAGCAGCGCGACGTTGGCGATGAGCGTGCACACCCCTAGATTCGCGCCTACGTCGCCCTGGCTATACGCGCGTTCCATCGCCTGACCCATGCGCCGGGCATTGGCCGGATCTTTCAGGTCCTCCACGCTGTCAATGCCGGGCACGTTCTGGAAGGGCAACCCATAGACCGACATGCCTTTGCTCCAGCCGTAACTCGAGGGCGAGCCATCGTCATTCACGCCCCAGCGCGGGCCGCCGCTGCCGTTGTGCGGCGCGCGGATGATGTTTTTCTCCTCGTCATAATTCGGCGCCTCGGGGTCTTCATTGAGGAAGAAGCCCGCAAAGCGGCGCGCGCGTTCAACCAGCTTTGGATTATCTGGATCGGCCAGACAAAGCAGATAGAAATACAGGTAACTCTCGGACTGGTGAAACTGGTCGTATCCGCGCTCGTACTCTTTGTAGACGTTGCCCAGGCGCGTGGTCTGGCGCGTGATCGCCTCCCATTGCTGATGCGCCAGCGGCAACAGTTCATCCGCGCCACCGAGCAGATACAGCAGCGGGAAATTGTAGAAGCTCTCGTAAAAGTCATCGGCGCCGTCGCGGCTGTTGAGCTGACTGCCCCAGATCAACTCGTGCTGGCGCTCGCCACTGGCATGCGTGTACTTATCGAGATACGGATGCACTGCCGCCGAGAGCACGTCGAACAGCTTGCGCTGCAAAATCGCCCATGTTGGCGGATTAAGCGACGGGACAGATGCCGTGATTGTGGGGATCGGGTCAATAGCCATTGACATATTCCTTTTGCTTCTTGTTTCTGACTATTGATTTCACCACAGTACTGGCAGATGCACAACCTGCCCGGAGAGCCCAACCACGGGCTGCGACTCAAGCCATTCGCGACGGCGATAGACGGGGTGGCGCACGCCGTCAGGACGCATCGTGATTACTGTATTGCCAAGCCAATCGGCCTCATAGTCTTTACCGGCAATATGATAGTTGCGTTGAACATGCGGCATTGGATACTGCAGGCTGGCGGTCTGGTCAGCGTCCAACAATTCAAAGATCGCATACCGATCCACAATTCGCGCCGGGACTTGCTGTCCATCCACGAACATGCCGGCGTCACCCATGTTGGCGTAAGCCGGTAGACGAATAGCAACGCGTTGCGGCTGAAGCGCTTTGACATCAATCCGACCTGCCCAGGGTTCAAAGCCGGTAACTTCGACCGTGGAGGTCGTTCGCGAAATGCCGAAGCGCACTTGCGTTTCGCCGGAGCGCACCCGCGTTGCGCCGGAGCGCGTTTCAATGGCGGCACGCCAAGCCAGATAAAGCGCCCGGATGCCGCCGCCGATGCAACATCCCTCCGCGCCAACATAGGTAAACAAGTCATTGGGATGCGCCGCACATTCGAACCCGCCGTGCAACATGGCGAGCACATCGTCCGCGATGCCTGGGAAAATACAGCGGATAGCGTCGACATCGCGATATTGATTCTCCAGCAACTGGTTGCGCGCCACGCGCTCAACATCATCCCAGTAGTCGCCGGCGCCGGATTCGCTCAGCAGCACGGCCAGATGAATAAAGTCAGCTAATGCGCAGGTTTCGCAGGTTCCAGCCCAGAAACCTTCCATGCCAAGCCCGTCGGGCAGAAAGCCGAATTCGGGCATGTTCTCGCGGGTCCATTCATAGACCCGCTTGGCCCATTCGATCAGTTCCGGTTGGCCGAAGGCGACGCCCAACCGTGCAATTCCAACCGTGGCCGGCAATACCCCGCCGGAATGGGTATTCGCGCGATAACGGCCGTCCGGCGGCACGTCGCCATGCCGCATATAGTAGCGCGCCAACCCCAGCGCCAGATCGATGGCGGCGGGGTCATGCGAAACTTCGGCGTAGCGCGCGAGCGCGGTCAACAACGCATAGCGATAACCCTGCCATTTCTCTGGCACATTCACCGGCGCGAACCACTCAGGCCTCATTGTCTGCGCCCAGCGGTAGGCAGGGAAGTAAGCCTCATCCCCTTCACGCACGGCAATCGACGCCAGACCGCGCACCATCTTTTCAAGGCGCGGTCGCATCATTTCGTCGCCCAGTTGCAGCAACGTGGTCATGGCGAGCATCGGCGCGCGCTGGCAGAACAGGTCGATGTGTCGCCCGGATGTCAGCACGCCCGCCGCCGGGATATATTTGCTCATCTCCGCGTTGGCGGCAGGCTGTTCATCGTCGGAGCTATAGAACAACCCGTCAGACTCATCTTGTTGCGCCCACAGCAACCGTCGCAGCATCGACTCGGCCTCCTGGGCATCCTGCCGCCCGGTCATGATGCGCGCCAGGACAAGCCCATCGACAAAACGCCCGGCGATGTCGCACGTATCCCAGTACGAATGATGCGCCCGCGGCGGCTGTGTTTGATAATCCACCCAGAAATACGGCCGCGCGCCGCGCCCAAGATCCAGCCGCGCCAGCAGGGCATCCATCGCCCGGCTTGCGGCATCCGTCAACCAGTTCAGCGTGGTCATGTGTGGGCCTCGTTGCTAATGGCAATGTGGGTAACGCCGGAGCAGCCGGCAATACGGGCTCAACCGGCGGCAGGTTCAGCGTGCGTTGATATAGTGGATACATCCCGCCGACAGGATCAACCGACATCAGCGTTTCGCCACGCCAGCGGCCTGTGCAGTGCGCCGACTTGGATGTGGCGGCCGGTACCGTCGCCGCAATCCCACAAACAGTGATCGGCGCGCGGCGGATGCGCGCGCCAAGTCGCCAGAAAATACATCAAGCCATCGCGTTGCGGATCGAGCAACGCCGTCAGCGATCTGGCAGCAAGTTCTGCGCGCGCCTGGAGATCAAAAAGGTGGATCATGATTCGAACATCAGGTTGATGCAGAGACGTCAAGCGTCCGGATCTGGGTTCCACCAGCACGGGCCCTTGTCCTTGCGCGCGGCGAGCGCTCTGTGGCGAATGTCCTCCAATTCAACCCGCGTGAGCGGCGCAAAGGCGCGCGCTGCGGCGAAGGCTTGATCCTGTTCGTTTGGAAAGCTCAGACCCAGCAACGCGACGTCCGGGTCGATGGTCATCGTGTAATGCAGGCACTCCCTTACGCTCAATCTCGGCAACACCGCCTCAGTCTCTTCGGCGCCTCCGGATGAAATCTTGCCGCGCGGGCGCAACTGCATGGGCTGGTTGTAGCCAGTCGTATCCCCCAGCAATTTTCCGGCGCCAAACGTCTTAAAGCAAATGGTTCCCACACCGGAGGCTTTTACCAGGGGCAGGATATCGTCGATGTAACGTTGATCCACGAACGGGCCAATCGGGAACATGACGATATCGCACAGACCCGCCGTGATGGCTGCCCGGAGCACGTCAGGATTGTGGGACGAGATGCCGCGCAGCCGCGTCTTTCCGGTGGTCATGCAGCCTCTCAGTTGATCAAACCCGCCGCCGGGTTGTGTGAGGTTGTGATAGATATCCATCGACGAAAGACCGTGAAAGACAAAAGCGTCTGTGTGGTCGAGTTGCAGGCGTTGCAGCGATGCGTCGATCTGCGGGGCGACTGGTTCCGCCAGGCGGTCAATCTTGTCGATGACGAATAAGCGCTCGCGGGCGCCCTTTATCGCCTCGCCCACGATCTGTTCGGAATACCCATCCTCATAGCCGGGCGCCGTGTCGATCACATTCAGTCCGGCATCAATGGCGCGGCGGATCGTGGCCACGCAGGCATCGAGGGAAACATTCCTGTCGGCCAGGTCGCCAATGCCCAGGGCCGTTGCCATAAAACCGGTGCGCCCCAATTCACGGCGCGGTTGAAATCGATGTTGATCGCTCATATGCTGATGCTCCTCAATGTAATTCTACAGAGTTCACACAATCTGACGGCAGGGGCGGATGAGGAAGGTCACCTGAGGTCACGGATTTAACGGATTTTGGGATTGCACGGATTACAGAGGGCGAGCGCTGGGTAAATCCGTGACCGCAGGTGATGTGTCTGTGTCGATGTCGTGGCGTAAACGCCATTTCGGGCGGAGATTCAGCAGGGGCGAAAGCATTGCCTATCGAAACCATGTTTACCGTGACTGCCATGGCAATGTGGCTCTGCACGCCCGGCCGATATCGACGCGAAAACGCCATTTCGGGCAAACCTTCGGCAGGTTGTCGTTACGGCTTATGACGTCCAGGATAACAGGTTTGTGACCATCGTCGTTTTGTGGTTGGCAACATTCGGGGTGTGCAGAGCCACATTGCCATGACATCATGGACAGGCTTCGGTACGTTGGGCAATGCTATCACCCCTACCAAGAAATATGCGCGACCAACATAACACCATCGCCTGATACGCTTCCAGCGCCGCACGCAAGCGTCACCGACTCATCCGCAAGCTAGTGCAAACGCTGCGAGGATATGGCTGAAATCGTCCTCGGCCAGCAACAGCATCGATTCGCGCCGGGGGACGCCACCGATTGGAAATCGGCGTCTGGCATGCAGAGCCACAAAACCGGCTGAAAGCCGGTTAAGAGATGACACCGTCACGCCTTCTTGAACGCGCCTATGATTATTGAGAAAATAGGCCGTACAGACGCATCGCTACTGAGGGCGGACACGCAGGTCCGCGCCCTACGTCTTGCATATACGTAGTGGCCGACCTGTGTGTCGGCCTTCTGTGTACGGTTCTATTAGTTAATCTTCATCAGCGCGTTTGGGCAGTGGTATCAGCTGCGATTTCCATACGCACTGATGGTTGGACGAGGAAGGTCTGAGGTCACGGATTTAACGGATTTTAGGATTGCACGGATTACAGAGGGCGAGCGCTGGGTGAATCCGTGACCGCAGGTGATGTGTCTGTGTCGATGGCGTGGCGTAAGCGCCATTACGGGCGGAGATTCAGCCGGTTGGTGTTGCTGGGTACGACGTTCTGGGCAGCGGGTTTATGACCATCGTCGTTTCATTGATACATTGCTAAAGGCGATGTATACTATGTGCATATCCCCCGGTAGTAACCTAACCGGTGAACCCGGTGCGAAGCCGCTCGAAAGAGCGGCTTCTGCTTTGTATCGAGGTGTGCATTGAAGGTCAACCAACCGTATCAGATACTTCACGGCATTGGTGGAACCGCGCCCACAGAACCCTGAGCAGTTGAACCGCCAGAGGACGTTTATCAGAGCGCTGCTGACCATTCCCAATCTCTCGGTTCATTATGGCCACTTCCTGTCCCATGTGGTCACTATGCATCTGGCTCCCCCACAAAACGGATTCGCCAAGGTCATCAAAACCGAAGAGAAGGGTTCTGACGTGAACCTTGCTCAGTCCGCACAAGCAATTTCCCAGCGTCACGCTGAGAAACACCGCTACCTTTTTCAAATCGATCAGAGAAGCGACGCTTCGCAAATGCCAATTCCCTGCGACACTCACAGATAGTCACGGTGCATTCAGCAAGCCATCTACCTGGTAAATCCAGCGAGAACGCCTCGAGAATGTGGCGGAATTCGTCTTCGGTCAGCAACGGCATCGATTCGCGCCGCCGGACGCCACCGATTGGAAATCGGCGTCTGGCTCAAGCCAAAAACCGGCTGAAAGCCGGTTGAGAGATGGCACCGTCGCGCGTTTTGGCTCGCGGTCGACGTGTCAGCCGCGATTTCAATCGCGGAGAGGATTACACGATCGCGACCATGTCTTCATCCAACCCGTGGCGCATGAATTCAAGCCGGTGATTGCCAGTGCGCGAGCCGTTCTCCGGCAGGGACAGTTCAAAGGGAAACAGCGCGGGGGAGCGGACGACGGAGCGCACCTGGCTGGATCCCGCTGTGAACGCGTGTAAATATGCCTCGGTGAGCCAAAGCGCATAAGCGCCCTGCGCGCGGCGCGGTTTCGCGGGCTCATAACCACCCACGTGATTGGGTTGCTTTGACAACAATCCCCACTGGGTGATGCTTTGCACCACGCGTTGGGCTGAACGTGTGATCGTTTGGCGTTCGCCAAACGTCTCGTAAACGCGCCGCAGGAGTTGCGGCATGTTGAATTCACCCTGCAAGGTCGCCAGCCGCCCGACCGATTCCGCCACGGATGCAAAGAATGGATAGACGGCCATCGACATGCCCCAGTGCAACGCCAGACGCTCATCAGCCGCGCCCTGATGCCACAGCAGCAGGCCTTCGTCGCGCATGGCGCGCAGGCGCTCAGGCGGCGCCACCCATACATTGACAAGAATGGAAATGACCTTGTCACGGGTGCTGCGCACAGCCTCTGTACCCACGGATACGCGATCCTTCAATAGGTCTGTGAGCGCAACCTGTGCGGCTGTTTTGTCAAGACCTTGTTGTGCAAGGCCGGCGGCCGCGTCGATCCAGCCAAACTCAACATATTGGCTGAACCCTGCCTGCTGGCTGCGGGCGCGTCCATGAAAACGCGGCGCATCACCGCTATCTACTCGTGTGGTCATCCTGGTAATCCTTTTGCGTGTCTGCCGATGAACACGTACGGCACCACCATTTCTTCCAGCGCAACGCCGCCATGTGTGACAAACGTTTGCCCCACGGGCGCAAACGCTTTCCGCCCGGGCGCCAATAGCGCGAAGTAATCCGGGGGCAGGCCGATCTGCGGCCACGCCAGGCGGATCGCATCCGGGAAACGCTCACGCGCCCGGCTGCGCAGTGCGGCGCTGGGATATACGCGCACGCGCTTGTCGCGCAACTCGGTCACGGCGTTATCAGTGAAAAGCCCGATGCCCTGCGCCTCGATATTGCCATGATCCGCCGTAAGCACAACGTCAAAGTCGTTTTCCAGCAGCAGATCGAGCGCGCGCGCCAGTATGCCGCGCTCCGCCCATAAGCGCACCTGGCTGCGCATGCCGGCCATCCCCAGCGGCGTGCCGTGCATGATCTCATCCACCGTATCGAACACCACGCCCAACGCGCGCACGGAGGGATCACGCGCCAGGCGGTTTAATCGGGGCAAATCGTCGTCGCTGCGCAACGCGCCCACATACCCGACCTGGTCGGGGCGCAATCCCTGCTCTGCCCAGAACCTGCCCCACGCTTTCTCGTCACCGCCGGAGGTATTGATGCGGTCGGGGAAGAGCGCAGGAGGCTGGCCCGCAAATAGCGCCTGGCGCGATACCGGCGTCACGGTGGGCGCCCACGCGAACAGTGCGCCATCCTGAATACTGAGCAACGCCCGTTGCTGCAACAACACCTCGCGCAAAATGCGCCACTGGTCAAGCGCCAGACCGTCAATCACCACAAGCGCACACCTGTGCTGCGGGTTGGCGCGCAGTTGGCGCGCAAGCGCGCGCGGGATGTGATGCACCATCGCCGGTGTGAGCGGCGAAAGGTTGTGCAGCCCGGCGTATCCTGCCAGCATCCATTGGCCAAACGCCTCGTCGATGCGCTGCTGTAGCGTCATGAATTGTTGTGTCAGGTTCGGGCTATGCCGGTCGCTCGCGGTCACGGCCTGATCATGCCAGGACGACATTGCCTCGGCCCAGCGCAGGGCAAACGCAATCCATTCTGTGTGACGCGCGTCGGCGCCAGGTATGTCTTTGGAGAGTGTTTCGAGCAACCGAGCCAGCCGCTTGAGCCGCCCGGCTACTGCGTCCACACGAATCCCGACGTTCAACAGTGCATCAGTGAAAAGCTGTCGCAGCGCGCCGGCGGGCGCATCGTCGGACGGCGCCACATCAATCGGGCGCAACCGCCCATCCAGGAACAACGTGTCGATATAAGGGCGCACCTGCGCATGATCAAATGGGAGCACGGACGGACCGGGATAGGCGAAGAGCACGCCCTGCGCCTCGCCGAACAGGGCTAAACCGTTTACCTCCTTGATATGGGAACGCACAAACGCCGGCCAGCGCTCTTGCAGAAAGGCATAGGTCGCTTCGGCGCTCGTGAGCAGCCTCTCCAGCGGCCATTCGGCCAGCAGCGCATGGCTTTGCATTCCCTGCCACAAGACCGCGACCCGGTTGGCAAAATCGCCCGGCAGCGCGGACATCCCGCGCCGCGTCTCGTGCAGGCGCAATAGCGCGACGAGCGCATCACTCTCGGAAGGGGCGCGCTGCATGTCCAACCCGAAGACGCGCCCCAGGATAAAGTCCGTGCTGGCGTCTTTGCCCAGCATCTGCGGCCCAAAATCCATGCCCATAGCCGACTGTTCGTGATACAGCGCGTCGAGGTCGGCGCGCGCGAGCATGGTCACGGCGCCGGTGTGCAGGTTGGGGAAAAGATCGGCCAGCCCGAAGCGCAGTTGCTGGCCGCCCGATCGCGCCGCGCTGAGCAAATCCCACGGCAGGCGTTGCAACGCCTCCGCATCGCCGTTCACCAGAATGACCAACGCCCGCTCTACCCCGCTGTCGCCCGGCGCCTCTGCTGTATCGGCATCTTCCCGGGCGAGCCGGAACTCGCTCTCATACTGGTAACGCAACGCCATCAGGTCGCTGCTGTTCGGGTCATAAGTGAGCACGCCGCAACCCCTTTGCCGCAATTGACCGAGCACCCGTTCATCGTCGACCAGGCCATCCGGGTCCGCGACCAGTGTGACGCGCGCGCCCGGCGTGAATGCGTCGAGTATGCGGTCGCTGAGCGAGTAATCCAGCGGCGATGTCATGACCAGTTACGCTTAACCGCCCAGGCGCGCCTGCGCCTGGCCGTACCACAGCAACAGCCTGGGGTCTTCGTTGACCACATCCTCGGGCAGCCGCTTGCCGATCTCCACGATGGTCTGAAAGTCGCGCGATTGCCAGGCGCGCTTGAAGCCGGCGCGCAACGCTTCCAGGCGGAACTCGCGCAACCGCCGCGGTGCGCCCGTCCCTTTGCGCTTCTTTGTGGCGGGCTCGCCGATCAACAACGGTGTTGTGTCACCCAGGATCACCGCCAGGTACCCGTCGAACTCGCGCAGCAGTTGCGTTTCGCGGATGCGCTCCAGGTCGCCGGCCTTGTTGGGATCGGGCACGTACCAGCGCCCGTTGGCCTTGGCGCGCAGAGCGGGGTCGTCCTTGGGCAGGTTGCGGCACTCCTTGAAGTTGGTCGAGAGATAGCCGTGGATCTGGTTAGGCACATCGGCGGCGCCCTCGTAGCGCAGGAAGTTGAGCGCCAGCAGGTCCTGCAATTCTGGCCGCACTTCGTACTTCTTCCACCCGGCGTTGAGTTGTTGCATGAACTCAGGGAGCAGGTCTTGCGTGGTGCTGGGTCGCGCGCCGAGGGTGTTGCGCAGCCAGTCGATGGCGCTACGCTCGTCCTGCACGAAGAGCGCCTGCTGCCCCAGCTCCCCCGCGCGCAGGCGGCGCCGGTCGTATTCGGCCGCCTGGTCGCTGAGGAAAGCCATGTTGTCGCGCATGATGAAACGCTCGGCCAGGCCGGTCTGGAAGTCGATGGAGGACAACGGCACCGGGAAACCATGCCGCACGAAGTAGGCCACCACGCGGTCGTACAGGATGCGCGGGTCGCGCTCGATCACCACCTCCAGGCGGTTTCCTTTCATGCGCGTGACGGGCAGATAATGCAGGTGCGCGCGCACGAAGTCCCATGTCGAGGCTTCGCCGCCGCCGGCGCGGGTGAAGCGCTCCTCCAACCCGCCATTGGGTTTGTACGCGCTGATGACCAGGTCCTGCTTGACCGCCGTGGTTGTGGTGACGGCTTTGAAGCTGCCGCGCTGCTTATCCAGCACCGAGACGTTGGCCACGACGAAACCGGCTTCCTGTAATGCGGTCTGAATGGCGTTCCACACGCTGGCCTGCGTGTTGCTAAACTCTACGGTCATCCAGCGACCCGGCTTGAGGATACGGAACGCCTCTGCAAAGCAGCGCGTCATCAAGACGCGGTATTGGTCAAGTCCTTTGTTCTGGGTCTTGCTTTGGACAGCTTCCGGCTTGTTATTTGTGATATCCCTGAGCCAGGCTTCCCATAGGAAGTTCAGGTCAGAGTACATAAGATTATCGCCAAACGGCGGATCGATAAACAGGTAATCTGCGCTTTCATCAGGCATTGAGATGCGTTCTGCGCTCTGGGTCGCGATAACCGTATTTCTGATGCGCTGTTGAGAAAAGGCGCGCTTCAAGCGTTTGAGCTTTTCTGTAAAAGCATAGTCCGGTGATACCTCAGAAATCTGTGAGCCAAAGTAAAGCGTGCCCGCAAGATTGCGATTATTTTGTGAGAAATGATGCGGCGAGTACCGGTTTAGCCTTGAGAAACCAATGATCCACTGTTCAAACAAGAAGCGGCAGAACGAGCCCACCCTCCTATCTTTTACCTCGTTGGCTTTGTAAAGTAAAGCCGAGAGTATCCATTTACTTCGCTGAACATAGTAATGATGCACATGCGTGACACCGGTGCGATCGTTCCGTCGCGCTTCATCTCCCTCGGGCATTCGATCAGCGGGAAACCAATATGGACTATCCAATTTGTCAACATGAGAAAGGATAGCTTTATCGAAAACGTCTGCTGATTTCTCATAGTGACGCTTGCCGATAGAGTAATTTAGCAATACTGGTGTTTGACGAGTTTGGCGAATAGTCCTATTCAGTGTACGGTCATAGTAGCTGGACCATGCATGGGCCAGCGCACGTTTAGTAACTTCAACGTTGCAATGCGGACAGAAAAAAGCTTCGCGCACCATGCCAGACTCGTGATCAACAGCGGCATCCCAGAACACGATCTCGCCATTGCATTGTGGGCACACAAACACATCGCTCCACACCGTGTAATTGATGCGGCCCATCTTGTCTTTGTGGGCGGCGATCAAGGCGCGCGCATCGTCGGCGCTATGGCAGGCGCGCAACTGATCGGCCAGCGCTCCCCTCTCCCCTGCCCCTCTCCCAGAGGGAGAGGGGTTAGGGGAGAGGGTGGCATACATCCAGCCGCACTCGGCCTCAACCTCAGCCAGGATGCGTTTGGCCTCGCGCTCGAAGGCGTCTACATCCACCGGCGTGTTGTAGTTGTAGGCGATAAAAGTGGCAGCGGGTGACAGGTCATTCAGAATGGCGCGGCGGGCGCCCAGGCGCGTGAACGGTTTCCACACCTGCTTGACGACGCCCGCCTCATCCTGCGCCTCTTCCTGTCGCAGGACAGTGCCATCATCGTCCACGCGATAGCCCAGTGACTCCACGGCCTTGCGGTCGCCGCACAGTTGGGCGGCTACGCCGGTCATACCCGTGCCGCAGAAGCCGTCAAAAACCACGTCGCCCGGCTCGGTGTAGTGCAAAATGTAGCGCATGATGGCTTTGTGCGGCACTTTGGTGTGGTAGCTGTGCGCGTTGTAGATCGGGTCGTTCTTGCCTTCGCTCACGTCGGCGGCGAATGGTTCGCGGCTGTAGGGCGGCTGGGGATCAGTCGCTTCGGGCGAGGAGTTCTGCCAGTGTTGCAGGAAATCCGGGATGAACGGGTTGGGACAGGCGGTGTAATAAGGCGGGTCGGACAAGGCCAGGATGTCGTCATCGCTGCCGATGGGAAAACCCTCGATCCGGCGGAAAGCGGGGTCTTGCAGTTTCGCGCGCAGCTTTGCGGTGAAGTAGGCGCGGCGTTCCGCGTCACTGTCGAACGTTAGACCCAGGCAGGCGACCGGCGTGGATTCGCCGGCCTGACCGGTCGTGTAGAGCGAAGGCGTCTCCAGCAGGCGCGCCTGGTGGTGAGTGGCGTAAGTGTCAATCATAGAGAGTAATCAGCGCAACGCGCACCTTGGCCGGGTCTTTGCCATGCGCCAGGCTATCGACGTAGCGCTCGAAGCGTTGCTTGATTTCATCGGGTGTGGCAGGCAGGCCGCCAGCAGACAAGCACGCTTGCACATCCGCCTGTTTCATAAACACCTGTTGCAGCCCGGATAGCGCTTCCTTCACCGCTTCGACAAACTCCTCGGAGAGCGGCTCGGGCAGCTTCTGACCACGGATGAACAGCGCGATGCGATCCCGGTCGGCCTCCTGCATCGCGGCGATGCTGGGCTGGGTAACCTGCGCCTGCAGTTCCTCCAGCAACGTGCGCGTGAAGTCGGCCAACAGGCGATCCTGTTCGGCGTCAAACTGCTTGAGTTGTTCGCCGACGGGCTGCGGGGCGCTCTCGCGCGCCGGGTTAAAGCTGCACTGCGGGCAGATGGCGGCATTTTGCAGATCAGCCTGCGTCAACGTGAAGCACGACTGCAAATTGCCCAGCCTGGCCTGATAGGTGACCAGTTGGGTGTGCCACAGCGGGTTGATCCGGCCAAGCTGCCGCAGCTTGATCAACCGGGGATCGCGCATCAAGGCCACTTTACGATGATCCTGCTCGGCCGTCAGGCGCGCGCGCCCATGCAAGGCCAGGTAGGCGCCGGCATAGTCCTGTTTGAGCGCGGTCAGTTTCTGCAACGCCTGCTGCCTGAATCCAGGCTTGGCGCGTTGCGCCGGGGCCGCCAGTTGCGTCGCCAGTTCGTCGCGCAATGCCTTGGCGCGCTCCAGCCAGGGGTATTCGGGCGGCAAGACCAGCTCCGCCTGCGCCAGATAGCCAGTGAATGGTTGCAATTCGGCCAGCAGATCAAACAGCGCCTGCAACGCGTTGAGCGTGTCGAGCGCCGGTTGCTGCGCCTTCACGGAAGAGACATCGTGTTGGAAGTTCTTCAACTGAGCGGCAGTGCGGTAATTCTGAACGCCGTCAAAGAACGTCTTTGCCGCATCCAGGTCGCGTTGATAGCCCGCCAGTTCCTGATCGGCCAGGATGCCCTTGCCCCAGAAAGCCGGGACGGATTGCAGGCGGTGCCGCATCGTCGCAATCTGCCGGGCGCGCTCCTCGACGGCGGTTTGCAGTTGTTTGAAGGAGGCCTCCTGTCCCTGCGCGATCATGTCCGCTGAGCCGGGCGGCAGCCCCACCAGTTCGAACAGCGCCCGCAACGCGGCGATATTCCATTCTTTGGGCGGTTCGATATGCTTGAAGTTGGCCAGTTCCTGCACCGGCTTCGCAACCAGCCGGTCGAAATTGGCAGCGTCAAACTTCTCGCCCGGCAGCACCAGCACCGCATCGCCGTTATAGACCAGCGCGCCAAGCAACACGGCCACCCACTCAGGCTCCAGGCGGTAGCGTCGCGCCGCCATGTATTCCACGCCCTGGACGTTCTCGATCAACTCGTTGCGGTTGAGCACCTGGCCAGCCGGCTTCTGGCGCAATAGCTGGATGATGTAAGCCGCATACCGCGAGTGTGTCACGTTGACGCGCTCGCCGTCCAGCAACTCCAGCGCGTCCAGCACCGCCGTGCCCTGTTGCGTGCGCGCCAGACCGCGCAGGAAGCGCAAAGCGTCCTGACCGGCCTGGGCGCGGTTGCTGGATGTAATCAGCGTCGCAAACTTCGGGTACTCCGGCGCGGCGTTCTCGAAGTGCGGCGCAAGGCAGGCCGATGCGACGGCGTTGACCATGTCGCGCACGTTCGTGAGCTTTGCGCCCGCGGCAGCGGGGCGGTTGGTCAACCATTCCATCATCTTGCGCGTTTTGCCCTGGCAGGTGACAGTGACTGATGCCGCCATGTTGCCTTGCAGCCAGCGCACCAGTTCGCGCAGATAGCCATAGGCTTTGGTTTCGTACACACTCTTGGCCTGGCCGGATGATTCCTGGAACAGAATGCTCGCCGCGGCATACTTGGTGAGCGCCAGGCTGAACGCGTCGTCGGTCTCTTTGAGCTTGAAGAATACATCGTTGGACAGCTTCTCGTCGCGGAAGCGCGCGGACGACTTGTGTGGCATGAAATAGATGTAAAAGTCGCGCGGCGGCGCTGCCGTCGAGCGCTCGTTGGGCGTGCCAAAGAACAGGTAGCCCAGGCGCGTGGCGCGGCGCTCCTGCCATTCCAACTCGTGCTCCCAGATTCGGTAGCCGGTGACGTAGGTCTGGTCCACGCATTCCATGACGCGTTTGAGCGCCTCAAAATAGTAGCGATCCAGTTCATCTTCGCTCAAGGCTTCGGCGCGCTTATCCAACTGCGCGTCATAGTCCACAACTTTGCGCGCGTCCAGGTAAAACTGTCCGCTGGGCGTGCCTCGCGCATCCCGTTCGGTGGAGGACAGGAACTGCCCATTCACCACGCGCGAGATCGTGATTAACGCCACCTCAACCTCGCCGCGCAAATCATCGGCGGGGTCGCCGCCCATCTCGGCGACCAGCGGGTCATACAGGCATAGCATGTCGCGCAGATTCGGGGCGGTCAGACCCACGGCTGTGTCGATGTTGCCTGTGGAGAGCCGGTGCACGCTCAGGCCATGAATGATGCGGCGCGCGAACGCCTTGTTCCTGCCCTTCGGATATTGCGTATCAATCAGGCTTTCAAGCTTGTTGCTGCAATCGATCACCTCGCGCACGTCCGGGATGGTGCGGAAGGCGGGATTCTGGCGCAATGTTTCCCAGTACGCGTCGAATGACAGTATGCCGGGTTGGTCTTCCGGCAAGTCGCTGTCGAGCATGCGCTCCATGGCGCGCGAGAGCGTCCGCAGAACTTCGCGCCGTTCGACGACCACCAGGCGGTCGAATACTTCGACATAGTCGGGGTGGATAGGGAACATACTCACGAACTCTTCCATCCGCCCCGCCATGCCCTCATAGTATTTGGCGAAACCGCTCAAGCGCTCCTCCACCGCGGCGCGTTGTTGGGGCGTTTTCTTCAACAGGCGTTGGGCAACCACATACTTCACGTCTTTGCGCGCGATCAACACCTGCTCAAAACGGTCGCGCACGCGCAGCACTGTGCCAGCGACGAACGAGAACCGCGCGTTGTCAAAGAGCGTCTCCTGCAAGCCGCCGATGAAGCGAAATCTTAGGTCCTTGCAGACCTCGCCCACCTCACGCAGAAACTGGAGGTCCTGGATCAATTCCTGGTCCTTGCGCGTTCGCAGGAAATCCAGCAGTTCATCCACGGCCAGCAGGACGCCCATACCGGGGTGCTTTAGTTCGAAGGCGGCCATCATGTCCTCAAAGGACGCTTTGCTGTTGATGACCTGGGTTGCGGGCGGGAAGCGATAGGCGACGCCAAGCGATTCCAGGAATTCTTCCAGGACTGCGACGACAATGTCGCGCAACGACATCTGTGTAGAGCCAATTTCCGCGCGCGCGACCTTGAATCGCCCTGCAATCTGAGCGGCGCTTTTGCGCGCGGCGTCGTGTTCTAATTTGCCCAGCAGTTCCGCGTGCTCGGCGACGGCGGTGATCACTGACATGAGATGCGATTTACCGGTGCCGTAGTTGCCCACAATCAACAAACCACGGTTATCCGCCGGGTGGTCAAACTGCAACTGGGGAATAACGATGGATAGCAGGCGCTCGGCCATCTCTTCTGAGATCACGAACGTGGAGACCAACTGGGTGGCGCGGCTCAAGTCGTCCGCGTCGCGCAATTGCACCACCGTTTCGATTGGATCGAACTGGATGAGATCACGGTACTTCATTGATATTGACGATCTTCCTTAAGAATGACTTCCACCCCATTATGACGTAGTTCGGCCTGAGCATAATGGCGATATTCCACATGGCCGGGTTGCGCATAACTCAAGTTCCCACCGTCGGCGGCGCCGGGCCACATCACCACGAGCCGAGTGTTGCGGGCGACATTTGCAAGCAAACCAAGCGGGTCCTGGCGGAGTTGCTGATCGAAAAGAACTTCGATGGTATCGAGCACGACGCCGCCGCTTTTTTGCGCCTCGACGATTTGCCGCACGGCCACCAGCACTTCGGCTGGCCGGCGACGCGGTAACACCTCAATTAATCGACGACTCAGCGCCAGCCCCAACCGAACCAGCGGATATTCAAGCGCCTGCGCCAGATACCCGGATGCCGCTCGGCTCTTATCTCTATCAGGCAAAACGACGACGATAAGTTGACGCCCCGCTAGCAGCGCCGACTGTACTTTCAGCTCGATGCCTGTATCAAAGTGGGGAAGTTCCATGAGTTCCGTCAATTCTATAGACAATCGCATCCCCTGCAAGGGGACGGCTGTATAATCTTTGTAGCGCAATACGCTACAAAGGAGCTGAAATGGAGTTTATACCCTATCGAGTCTTACGAAATGAACCTGCTGCCCTGCGCAAGAAGCTGCAAGACGAGGGCGAAGTGGTGGTAACGGTGGATGGCAAACCTTTTGCGGTGATGATCGACCTGGCCGGCAGCGAGGATATGGATGATATTTTGCTCATGGTTTCACGCCTGCGGGCGCAAATGGCGGCGCGCGCGATTCGCAGCCAGTCCCGGCGCGATGGGCTGGATCACCTGAGCGAAGAACAAGTGGATGCGCTTATCCAGAAAACACGCGCGGAGCGCAAAAACGGCTCGGCGTCCCTCGCGGATGGCTCTGCATCCCCTGCGGATTGCTCGGCCTCCATTGGGGAATGATGTTGGTAGTTTTGGATACAAACGTCTTGGTCAGTGGGCTAATGAGCACAACAGGCAAGCCTGCGATGATCATTGACCTGGTCCTTGAAAATCGTTTTCAGGTCGCGTACGATAACCGGATTCTGGGTGAATATGAAGATGTGCTGGCGCGACCCGAACTGCGTATTCAACCGGCGCGCGCCAAGGCAGTGATTGCGTATATTGAACTGACCGGGCGTGAAATTGAGCCCGGCGTCCTGCTTCCAGATGGGTTTCAAGACCTTGATGATCTGCCGTTTGCAGAGGTGTTCATCACAGCCAATGCTCAGGCTTTGGTGACTGGCAACCTGCGTCATTTTTCCGCATTAGTTGCAAAAGGATTGGCAGTGTTTTCTCCATCTCAGTTTCTTGAACGGTGTTTCCCGCGGAGCGAATGATCGTTCATCCGCGCGACGCCTGCTACCCTCACCACTGCACCCCATTCGTATACAGTTCCTTGCACTCGCATGGTGTCCGTGTGAGCCGGCCGTTCGTGATCGCCCCGTCATACTCCATCTCTCCCTCCGAAGCCACCCACCCGCCGATCACAAACGGCGTCGCGCCCACGGCGTTCAGCCATTCGCCGTTGTACTTGCGCGCCAGGTGGACGTGCGAGCCGTTGGTGACGCCTCCTTCGCACGAGGGATGGCCGATGGGATCGCCAATGGTCACGCGATCGCCCACTTTGACCCGGCCGTCCGAGCGGATGTGCATGTAGAGAATGCTCCAGCCGGTGTGCTCGTCACCGCTGGGGTCGAGCGACTCCACGACCTCGCCGTTGAAGCTGCGCGCGATCGTGCCAGTGATCATCGCCGTGACCCAGTCGTTCAGTTCGTTACAGCCGTACCCGCTCATCGAGGTGAAGTCGAGCGCGCCCCACGGCGACCCGGCGCCCCAGGTGCTGTGCGGCCCGCCGGTGAACAGCCACGTCTCGCCCTTCGTCCACGGTAAAGTCAGCGTGGGCTGTTTGAGATCATCCGGCACGAGTTGACCAAGATCATATTGCCACGGATCGCCGAACAGGCGCTTGTAGGTCTGGATGAACCCGTTAGTCCCGTTGCCCAGCACATTCAGCCAGACCGGCTGCGTACTGACAGCCGCGAGGTAGTTCTGCACCCCGGCTGTGCCGGCGTTGATCCCGTTGCCCATGAAGGCCCTCTGGCCGTCGTCGAGGCGCACCCACAGCCGGGTCGCCAGCCGCCAGCCGTAGTACCCTTCGTTCAAGCGCATGGCCGCCCAGTTCAACTGCACGTTCAGGTTGTCGCCCTTCGTGCGCACATACCCCAGTGGGAACTTCAATCGGTCTCCCGTCGGCGCCGGGTCGTCCAGCCAGCCGCCCTTGTATTCGAGCAGCGCCAGCAGGAGGCGCGGATGCACGCTGTATTGCTCTGCGACGCGCGCGACAAGATGTGCGCCGGTCATTTCCACACCCTCGACCGTCTCGGTATAAGTGTTCAGATAGCCCTGCGGGTGCGCCGCCATGTACGCGTCGATGTTGAACTGAATGGCGGTCGGGCTGTTGACCAACTCGCTATCGGGGATCAGCTTGATCGATGGGGCGTGCCCCTCAATCAGCAGATGGATGTCGATGATCTGCCCGGCCTTGAGCATGTCAGCATCAGTCAGGTTATTCATCTGCAACAACTCGGAGATGGTGGCGCCAGTCGCGACCGCGATCCCGCTCAACGTATCGCCGCTGCGGACGATGTAGGTCGAAGTAATCACGCCATGTATGGGGATATTCCGCAATGGATCGAGCGTCGGCGTCGCGCGAGCGGGCGCATCGGTTACGGTGGGCGCCATCGCAGGGCCGCTGCGGGGGGCTATAGAAGCCTGCCCCTGGACAGTCGCGGTTGCCGTGGTAGGGGTGCCCGCCGATTCATCGGTGGGCGGCATGTTCGTCGATGCCGGTGCGGTGCTGCATGCAATCAAAGCGACGCTGGCGACCAGCGCAAGACATAATTCTATTGTTCTACTGCGTCTCACCGCTCCAATTCTAACCAAACGGCGTGACAACTACATGACCGCCGGGCTAAGGAGCCCACCGATCGGCATACGAAGAGCAGGAAGCAGGGGCCATGCAATCTCTAATCCCAAATCTCCACTCTCTCTTACTGCGCAATCCCGTTCGTCTCCAAATCCTTACACTGGCACGGTTGCCGCGTCAGTGTCCCGTTCGAGATGGCGCCGTCGTACTCCTGCGGCCCCTCGGACACCGTCCAGCCGCTCATCGTGAAGGGGATTTCGCCCGTGGTGAGCCATTCGCCGTTGTACTTGCGCGCCAGATGCAGGTGCGAGCCAGTCGATGCGCCACCCTCGCACGATGGATGCCCGATGTGCGAGCCAGCGACTACGCGATCCCCAACCTTGACGCGGTCGGGCGTGCCCATGTGCATGTAGAAGATGCTCCAGCCGATGCGCTCGTCGCCGCTGGGGTCGAGGGATTCGACCACCTCGCCATAGACGCTGCGCGTAATGATGCCGGGGGCCAGTGCGGTCACAAACGGCGGCAACGATCCGCAGCCGGAGGATCCGGAGGGCACAAAGTCAACGGCGCCCCACGGCGATCCAATGCCCCAGGTGGCGTGCGGCCCGCCGGTGATCAGCCATGTCTCGCCCTTCGCCCACGGTAATGCCAATTCGATCTGCTCCAACCCGTCCGGGACCAGTTGGCCCACGCCAGATGCGAGCTGCCACGGGTCGCCAAACAGGCGCTTGTAGGTCTGGATGAAGCCATTCTCACCCATCGCAGCGAGGTATGTGCCATGCGTGCTGACGGCGGCGAGGTAATTCTGCAACCCGGCGGTGCCGGCATTGATGCCGTCGCCCATGTAGGCCTTCCCGCCATCATTGAACTTGACCCACAGGCGCGTGGCCAACCGCCAGCCGTAGTAGCCTTCGTTCAGCCGCGCCCCTGCCCAGTACAGTTGCTTGGCGAACGTCCTGCGATCCGTGGTGGTGACACCGAGCGGATACGACAGGCGCGACCCCGCCGGGGATGGATTGTCCACCCAGCCGCCCTCATATTCCAACAATGCCAGCAACAGGCGCGGATGCACGCTGAGTTGCTCGGCCACCCGCTGCACGATTTGCGCGCCGGGCATGTCTTTGCCGTCAAACTTTTCGCTGTAGCGGTTGAGATAGCCTTTGTGCCCCGCCATGAACGCGGCGACATCGAACTGCGCCGCCGTGGGGCTGTTGACCATCTCGCTATCCGGGATCAATTTGAGCGCGGGCGCGTGATCCTTGATCGGCAGGCGGAACTTGAGCGTCTGCCCTATCTGGAGATTGGTCGAACCCGCCGGCATGCCGTTCATGCGCTGCAGGTCCGCGACAGTCATGCCCAGGGCGGCAGCAATGCCCCCCAGCGTCTCGCCCGCGCGCACGGTGTAGGTGGCGGTGACCGTGCCGCTGGACGATACACTTCGCAAGGGATCAAAGTCTGGCGTGGGTCGAAGCCCCGTTACGCTGTTCGCTCCTGCACCCGCATCGGCAGGTGGAGTGACCGCTGTGTTGCCGGTGGAATTCGCATTGGTAGTCGCTTGCGCCGGCGCGTCAACACGAGTCACAGCGATGTTCCCGGATGCGCGCGTGCAGGCGGCGAGCGCGCCAAGCGCGCCACAAAGGAGTAGTGTGACGCAAAACCGCGTCATTGGAGTGCCTTTCACGTCAGGCATTTTAGCATCTGGAGGTCATTGGCCCAGTTTTCAACAGGGATTCCGGCCTTATCCACAACCGTGTGGATAGGCAATGTGGATTCAGTCGGTGAAAAATCAGCGCTGCCGCCAGATATGTGCAGCATGCTCACTTATCCACATATCCACACGAGCGGTTATAAACAGGATGTCAATCCTGTGGGGTAGGCTGAGCACTAGTGGCTACATGTACGGTCTGCGATTCAGGCGGGTGTTTTTGGGATAAACACTATCCCACATGGGATAAACAAGCCGGTCGTTGCGAAATGAGAGTATTGGCCTACCTGTGGCGCGCGCAATATCCAAACCGCCACAGGTAGGTTAAGACGAGATTATCCCCAATTTCAACACCCCTACTACTAAATCCTAAAGAATAATAA
>CAIXPS010000120.1 GCA_903921365.1 uncultured bacterium
ATCAGCAGGGACGACTGTGGGCATCGATCTGACGGCGAGTGACGCCCGGATCGTGTTGCGGGTGAGTGACCAGGGCATTGGCATCCCGGCGGACGACCTGCCACACCTGTTCGAACCCTTCCACCGCGCCGGCAATGTTGGGCAGATCAAAGGCACGGGGCTGGGGCTGAGCATCACGAAGAACGCGGTCGAATTGCACGGTGGCACGATTACGGCTGCGAGTGAAGTCGGCAGGGGCACGACGTTTACCATCACGCTGCCATTCTCGCGCGAACTGAAATGAAGGATAAACTCAGGGGATGGAGGCAGGTGTATGGCTAAAATCATGGTTATTGAAGACCAGACTGTGCTGCTCGAAGAGATACTGGACTTTCTCCGTTTTGAAGGTCACGAAGCATTTGGCGCCGTCAATGGTCGCATCGGCATCGAACAGATTCAGATACATCGGCCCGATCTGATCATATCCGATATCATGATGCCGGAGATGGACGGGTATCAGGTGCTTGAGCAACTGCGCAACGATCCGGCAACCGCGACCATTCCTTTTCTTTTTCTGACTGCGAAGGCTGAATATCATGACACGCGGCGCGGGATGCGCCTGGGCGCAGACGATTACCTGACGAAACCTTTCATGCGCGACGACCTGATCACGGCCATCAATGCGCGTTTACGGCATGAGAGTATGGTAAAGCAGCATTCCGACGCTGATATGGAGACGCTGCGCCAGAACTTGATTCACATGCTGCCGCACGAGTTGCGCACGCCGCTGGTTGGCATTCTGGGTTATGGCGAAATTCTGGCGCTAAACGCCGCAACACTCCGCCCGGACGAACTGACGGCGATGGGCGAGGATATCATCACGGCCGGGCAATCGCTGCAACGGTTGACGGAAAACTACCTTTACTACGCACAGTTGGAGATCGTGTGCCGCGACAAGCAGAAGATGGAGCATTGGCAAGAGTCGCGCACCGACCAGATTGGCAGCATTATCAAATTGGCAGTGGACGAACTGGCAGTGCGATACGGCCGGGCTGCGGACGTGGTGATTTCCACCGTCGAGTGCACAGCGCACATTGGCGCAATCGACCTGAAGAAGCTGGCTTATGAGTTGGTCGATAACGCGTTTAAATTCTCACAGGCGGGCGCGCAGGTAACCATTACAAGCGCGTATGCGCAGGGAACGTTCAGCCTGTGTGTCGAAGACCAGGGACGCGGAATGGCCAACACCGACACCGCGCATATTGGGGCTTACATGCAATTTGGGCGAGATGTGCATGAGCAGCAGGGCGTCGGCCTTGGGCTGGCGATTGTGACACGTTTGATGGACGTGTACGGCGGAAGTGTGAGTATAAACAGTGAACCGGGACGAGGCGCCTGCATCTGCGTTAAGTTGGCCGCAGAATAGGAAATGCAGGCGCGACTTGGACCGGAGGAAGACCCTCCGATCCAAGTCGTCGGCGCACAGCAGGGATCGTTAACAGAGAATGCGCTTCGGTCGACTTAGCGCAGATACCCCAGCCAGCGCTCTTGGTAGGCAATCATGGTATCCAGCATCTCTTCGATGTGATTGTATTGATTCACGATCGGGTCCACCAGCAACGCCTGCAATGCGGCGGCTTTGGACTTGGTGAGAACGGCCTCGGCGGTCAGGTCATGTACGGCTACCTGGTTCATCAGCAGCCCGGCATAACCCTTCGGCAGTTGACCCATGGGAATGCCATGCACGCCATTCTTGTCCACCGTCGCTGGCACTTCAACCACAATCCAATCCGGCAGGTTGGCAATCAGGCCTTTGTTGGGGATGTTGACTGCTTCTTCGACATAACCCGAATCGGTCAGGATCCCTTCGATAATCGGGACAACGCGCTCTTCGAGGTGAAGTTCAATCTGGGGCTGCGCATGCGCGAGATAGTCCTTATAGAAGCGGTAAAAGTCGAGGATGCCTTTATGATCGGTCACGTCATAAGCCCACTGGATATATTCACCAAAGTGGCTGTCGCTGGTGATCGGCATCACGCCGAACTTCTCCAGGATCACCTGGAACACCCTGCGCTCGGTCCAGGCTTCGGTCTCAATCGCTGCGAAATCCTCGGTTTTTTCGGGCCATTTGCCGGTCTCTTTGAAGTACTTGTGGACAGCATCCATGGAGGGCATATGGCCAAAGAAAACCGGCGCTTTGGCGCGAATATCCGGATAGGCATCCAACCCGCTGTCCTTGTACTTCGCCGTCAGCACCGCGCTGAAGTGGTTCAACCCGGCGGCGCGCACTTCCAGAGCCTCATAGGGCACGCCCAATATCTGGGGAAGGAAATTGCGCAGCGAGCCAATCTCGTGGCACAGGCCGATGAACTTCAAGTCGGGGAAAGCCCGCGTCACTGTCGTGCAAATCCGGCTCATCGGGTTGCTGAAGTTGAAGACGGTCGCATCCGGACAAATCTTCATCACGTCGGCGCAGATATCCAGAATGGGTGGGATGATGCGCAGGGAGTGAAACAATCCTCCCGGCCCGCCGTTCTCGCCGTAGACCTGGCGGACGCCGTATTGTTGAGGGATGCGCCAATCCAGTTCCCACAGATCGAAGCGGTTTCCCACTTCTATCGAGCTGATGAGGAAATCAGCGCCTTTGAAGGCTTCGGCCCGATTGGTGGTCGCCGCTACCGTGAAGGGCAACTTGTGTTCTTCAATGAAGGCGCGGGCGTTTTGCTCGACAACCGCCAGCGTGTCCGGGTTGATATCATGCAGGACGATACTGCTGCCTTCCAGCACCTTGCTCTGGAGAATGTCTCCAATGGTGCCGTAACCGAACTGGGCGCTTCCCGCCCCGATTAAGACAATTCGTTTATTCATACGATGCTCCTGATCCATTTCCGTCTTTATTTTGCGATCCCTCGATCCTGGAATCAAACCAGTGACTGGAAAAGATCCCAGGAGTCAGGAAGCACATTAAGGATACAACTTTTTACCTTGTTGGCAAAGTTGCCTATATGAGCAGTGATCGACGTCATAAAGAAGGAGTTATGCCGATGCCGCGCAGTATAATGAAACAGGAGGCTAATATGACTCTCGCGGAACAAATCCAGCAACAACTGAGCACTCTTTCGGCTGAAAAACAAAGCGAGGCGCTGGATTTCATCGCGTTTTTGCAACAACGGGTCAGTAATCCTCACCCAACACCATCGAGATCTTTGAAACAACATCCCGCATTCGGTGCGTGGAAAAAGCGCAACATCGACGCGGTTAGATACCAGCAACAAC
>CAIXPS010000121.1 GCA_903921365.1 uncultured bacterium
CAGCACTCCTCGTTGGCCTACTGCCTGTGCGCCTGCTCCTTGCGCGAACGCGCTGCCGCCAGTCAACACTGCCTCGAAGCGTGGCAGGTTGCCCAGCGCCTGCATCTCCTGGCGCAGCGTAGTAATTTGCTGGGAGTCGAGGACTTTCTGTGTAGCGTTCATCGTACCGAGTTGCTCATTGATGGCATCAAGCGCGTTGCGCAGTTCCTCGTTTACAGGGACTTCAGTTGCGATCCAATCCCCCATTTCATTCTGCCCATCTGCATCGGCTTTGTCCTTGCTGGCCTGGATTTGATTGGCGATTAGGTTCCCGCCCACACTACCAGCGACCCCGCCGAGTGCCATCATCACCGGCAACAACTCACCCTGACGTGCCGCTTCCACCAACGGCCACAAACTGAGCGTACACAGCGCCCCATACACTACATAGGGGGTGCCACTCGTCGCGCGCTTCAGCAGATCTCCAATGCCGCGCACGCTTGTAGTTGCGCGCTCTTTCCACACTTCTATGTCAAAGGCCATGAGTTGATCCTCGTTTGTTTGTTAATGCGTCTGGTCAAAATATTCGCCAAAATCAGGCGCACGAGACAGGGTTTATCCGGGATTACAAAACTCAGTCGATATAGTCCATGACAGAGATTAGCATTTTGCAATCCAACAGCATGTGAACGCACTTCGACGAGTCACTCCTTCATGTGATCTCCTCGTCGCAACGCAGCCAACTTGTCGGCGATCCGCTGCTTCATGCGAGAAGTTTCCTCACTGCTAAAGGTGTCCACTGCCAGTTTGATGTCGGCGCGTTCATCGGGCCAGACGCAACCGCGCTGGATCATGTGGCGTAGACGGTCAGATGTGGCGTGGCGAAGGGTGGAGTCAGGCATGGCTCGTACTCGGTGCTACGAAACAGGGGGAGGCGCAACCACCACCCGAAAACCAGTCCAACCGTCGCGGTCCGAGGGCCCAAGCCACATGCGGAAGGCCGCGCGCGCGTGGCTGGAATTGCCGTTCCACCCACCGCCGCGTTGCACGCGATGCTGGCCTGTCGTTGGCCCCTGCGGATTGCTCGCAGGCGAACTGGCGTAGTAAGTGTCACTCCACCAATCCGCTATGCACTCCCACACGTTGCCTGCCATATCCGCCACGCCGTATGGACTATCCCCCGCTGGGCTGTACTTGCCCACCGCCGTCGTGTCCTTCACGTTCATATTAAAGTTCAGTAAGTTGGCGTTAGGTGCTTCGTTGCCCCACGGGTAAATTCGTCCGTCCGTCCCGCGTGCTGCCTTTTCCCACTGTGCTTCGGTTGGTAGCTTGACACTGCGTCCTGTGATCTGACTGGCCCACGCGCAAAACGCCACCGCATTGTCCCAAGTCACCTGCACCGCCGGATGGTTTTTTTTGCCGGAAGGCATCGTCCATGTGCGGTGGGTCGCATTCACAAATGCCGCGAATTGCGCGTTCGTCACATCATATTTGCCGATCAGGTATTCATCCAGCGTCACTTTGTGCTGCGGCTTTTCTTTACTTTGTGCAAGCGAATCAGCATCCGTGCAGCCCATCAGAAACTCGCCTGCCGGGATGCGCACCAGATCAAGCGTCACCCCTGGCGCAAGCACTAACTTCGATACATCGGTTTTGGTAACATTTCGGCTAGTCAATCCCGCGATAATTGCCTTGATCCCCATAGTATCTCCTTAGATTTCGATCATAACGCGCTACATTTGATAGTACGTGTAGCACCGAGCTTGTACACTTGAAAATAGTATCGAGGTAAATTGTCACCCTTTCAAATGATCCCCCCTCCGCAGCGCAGCCAGCTTGTCAGCGATCCGCTGCTTCACTCGCGCTGTTTCCTCATCGTCAATTGTGGCGCTTAGCACGCTGTCGCCGTCGATTTCCACCTTTAGCCACGTGCCCTCGCGCACTTTCTTGGG
>CAIXPS010000122.1 GCA_903921365.1 uncultured bacterium
CAAACAAGCTGTGCGTCAGGCGCACCGTGTATGTGTCCGAGTAGACGCCGGTGAGTGCATACGCGCCGGTCGCATCCGTTGTGGTCGTGTACACGCCGCGTGAGCCGATTAACACCACTTGCGTCCCGGTGTAGTGTCCGCTGACACGCCCCTGTAGATACATCGAGCCGCTCAGACTGCCCTTGCTCCACACGCAGATTACGGCATCCGTCGTGGTGTGTGCCACCAACAGCCCGTTGCTGTCGCCCAGGATGTGCTCGCTGAACGTCAAGGTCGTGCAGCCCTCACTCACACCGCGCACTGGAAGGTACACCAGCACGCCCGATCCCGTGATCGGCTGCGCACCAAACGGCTCTACAACCATATAGTCATAACCGTTCGGCAGGGCTGCCGTGTAGGTATAGCTGTCCGGCGGCATCAAGGCGCCCGGCACGATGGCTGCACCCATATCGGGCGCGACAATAGCCGTATTGCTGATCTGCAGCCGGAACTGCACACCGCGGATGTCATCTGACGCGAGCGTGTAGCTGATCCATACTGGCACCAGCACCGTGCTTCCAGCATCGATATAGGCTGGCGGTGTGAGGCTCAGGTTGATCGGCAGTCTGCCAGTGAAGTCCTGGCCGGTGACATCTGGTGGAACGCTGACCGTGCGCGTCGGCGGTGAGAAGGTGTAACCAATCTTGGAAGGTGTAATGACGTATTGATCAGTAGTCAAACCCGTAAGGGTGTAGTAGCCACTTGCATCTGTGGTCGCACTAATGCCAAAACCTACCGAAATTGATACACCGGAAATCGGGGTGTTGAATTCATCCGCCACATCACCGGAAACGCTATAGCTCTGGTGTTCATCAATGCTTGCCCGATAAACACGGCTTCCAGTAGTCGCGTAGACATATCCACGGTATTCGGCAAAGTCCATAACCATGGAGTCGCTAGCGATGTTCATCTGAGTCCAGTTCGTCCCGTTAAAATTCTCAACCCGGCCGCTACATGTTCCTGCCCAAACCGAACCACCTATCGTCTTGACTCGCGCGGAATTACACCCGATGAAGTTAGTACTGATGATCCAACTGGTTCCGTCATAAACCACAATTGAGCTAGGAGCACCTGGACCAGCAAATCCAACAACAAGGTGACTGTTCAGTGCTGCAAGACTCCAAACACCATCCTGGTTGACACTGAAATCACTCGTCAAATCTTTTGCCAATATCCAATTTAGACCTGTCCAGCGCCATACTTTGGCATGATTTCCCCCTGATCCTGTGCCTGCGTACAGGTAATCTCCATACGAAACGAGCGCACGTGTGGGACTCCCGGACTCGGGGGCACCTAGCGATATCCAGTTATTGTCACTAATACGCTGATATACGGCCCCATTTGGTGATCCATTTGCAGCATATAGAACTCCATTATGAACCGCCATGTCCTCAATACCGCTATAGCCAGCCTGCCCGACGACAGAAAAATCCTGTGTGAATGTCGCCCCGTCAAAGAAATAAACACGGCTGTAGGTCGTGCCGGCCTCATTGACGCGCGTCCCAAGATAAAGGCGACCGTTGAAGACTTTCAGCGGTTGAACCATGTCCACGGTAAGCCCGACTTCCGTGTCAAATTGGGTATCAATCCATGTAGTGCCATCAAAGCTATACACTCGTCCATTGCTCTGGCCATTACCACCCGCAGCGTACAGTTTCCCATCATACTCAGCTAGCATGCCGATGCCACCCTGTGGTGTATCGAAGCTGAGCGTCCAGGAGATTGGAATGCCCGTAAAGTCTATTCCGTTGACATCGGTGGTCAAACTGACTATCCGTGATACGGGTTTAAACAGGTAGCCGTTCAAAGTTGGAGTGACTGCCAATGTCCCAGCCATGACATTCGTGAACGTGTAATACCCACTGGCATCCGTTGTGGTTGTGTCGCCATTGCTTGCCGTGATGACTACTCCTGGTACTGGATTGTCATTGCTATCAGCGATTCTGCCTGTTACATGCGACAAGTCCGAATCCAAGCGCGTGACAAGCACATCGTCGAAATGCGTCTGGTAACTCCATATAACCCCCAGTCCGATTCGCCCAGATGAGAGGGGAACAGTATCCGTGACCTGCGCCACAAATTGTCCATTCACATAAACGGTGACCCGATTGCCAGCGACCTCCACTCTTGCGAGTGCTGTACTTGTGATTGGCACTGGAGAGAGCCATCCGTATGTCGGTTGCTCTGGTATTGATACGCCACTGCCATTTTGGTACTTACCCATCCCAACGTGGTTGGGTAACCAACTAGAATATTGGTTCCAAAAGTCAATTCGGTACTCGTTTTGTGTATGCCCCGTACTTCTTACTATGAGCGCCGCTTGAGGGTCAACAAAATGGATTCTGGCCTGTAGCGCGTAGTTGGTCCAACTTGTATCACCTGCATAAATCCACCCATCTGTTGGACCGCCGAGACCCTGCCCAGCGAGTTCACCGTTCTGAATGGACCACGGCCCGATAGCATCGCTCCACTTGGACAGGTCACCGCTGAAGTCATCAGAAAACAGTATGACGCTGTTCAATGTAGCCGTGAAGTCCTGTCCAGTCGCATCCGGCGGAACACTGACCGTGCGCGTCGGCGGTGAGAAGGTGTAACCGGTTAGTGTCGGTGTAAGAATATAAGTTCCTGACAGAACATTGGTGAATGTGTAAAAGCCATTAGCATCGGTGGTTGCCGTGATACCGGAGGCAACTGAAATAGTAACGCTAAAGAGGGGGGACCCATTGGTATCACTTACTCTACCGGTTATAGTAGATTGAACACTAGGTGAAGTGCCTTCAAGTCCTATTACATCAACTGGTATATTGCTGTCTGTGTTCGAGCCGTTACCGAGTTGACCATCGCGGTTCCAACCCCAGCATTTGACTCCGCCATTAGCGAGTAGCGCGCAGCTGTGATCGTAACCCTTGGAAATGGCCGCAACGCCGCTGGCAAGCCCACTTACATCCACTGGGATGGAGGAGCTATATGCGTTCGAGTTGTTGCCAAGTTGACCTTTTTCATTGAGTCCCCAACACTTGACCCCACCGCTGGTGAGTACTGCGCAGGCGCTATATTCGCCGGCAGCGATAGCCGCAACACCGCTTGACATCCCGCTCACATCCACTGGGATAAAGCTACTGATTGTCGTGTTGTCACCGAGTGCACCGGCGCCATTATCTCCCCAGCACGCGACGCCGCCAGTGATGAGCAACGCGCAAGTGAAATCCCCACCCGCGGAGATGGCCGCGACGTCGCTACTCAACCCACTCACATCAACAGGGATATTACTCGCGTTAGTCGAGTTATTACCGAGTTGACCAGCGCCATTCATCCCCCAGCACTTGGCCCCGCCAGTGACAAGCAGCGCGCACGTATGGTAAGCGCCTGCGGAGATCGAAGTGACTCGGCTGCCCAGCCCAGTCACATCCACTGGGGTGGCGCTATCGGTGACCGAGTTGTTGCCAAGTTGGCCGTACTCGTTATATCCCCAGCACTTGACTCCGCCACTGGCGAGCAACGCACAGGTATGCATTCCGCCTGCGGAGATTGCCGTCACAACATTGCCGAGTCCGCTCACGTCCACCGGTATGTGACTATCAGTGGTCAAGTTGTTACCGAGTTGGCCGTGCCCGTTCCATCCCCAGCACTTAACCCCCCCGCTCATGAGTAGTGCACAGGTGTGCCCCACGCCGGCAGTGATGGCCGCTGCGCCGTTACCCAACCCGCTCACGTCCACCGGGATGTGACTATCTGAAGTCGAGTTGTTTCCCAGTGAGCCGTACCCGTTCCACCCCCAGCACTTGACCCCACTGGTGGTTAGAATTGCGCAGGTATGAGTCCAGCCTGTGTAAATAGCCACGGCTGCCTGGCTGCTCTGAACCGCCTCTGACTTCTTTGGCAGTATCAGAGAAGCAGTCGTCGTTCGTGCAGGAGTCAGTACCGTTGTGCTCATTGACCCAACGATGAACATGCCGACACAGAAAATGCGCTTAATCATTGATATCCCCTTTGCGGTCTGTGGTCTTAATGGTGTTAGCCCACTCGTTACTTTATAGTCCCGACTATCCTTTTACACAAATGCCGGCTGCCGGCTTGCGAGAGTGACCTCCAGTCAATTGAGTGAAAGTCGCTCATCACGTGCCCGGCAGCCAGTTTGCCAAATCGTCCCTATGTCTACCGCAGAGTCAACGGCAGATAGACACTCTTCGTCGCCGCCACACCCAGGCTGTTCTGCGCCTCGATCACTGGTGCGCCGCCGCCATCCGTGTGCACCAACGCCACTTCGGTGTCACCCAGATTGGCGCCATTTCCCTGCGGACTCGCCACCAGATACAGCCGGTCGCCGTCCTGGTGCCACTTGGCATACCCACCCGCGAAGCTGTTGCGTAACTCGACGCTACTCGCCGAACTGCCCGTTGCCAGTTTCAGCCGCAACCCCAGTGCGTTCATCTTCACGTTCGTCCCACGCAGCCGGATCGAGTAGTCGCCATTCCCCAACGACGCCACGTACAGACTGCCGGCCTGACTCGGCGCTGCCGGTGTGTTCATCTCAGCCTGTACCGCCATCAGCAGCCCGGTTCGCGGCGGGTTCGTCGTCGCCATGTTGGCGCGACCGATGTTCCCCGCCAGCACGATACAGTCCAGCACGTTCGTCGCGCCATCGTCCTTGATGTCGAACGCCGGATCGCTGACCGGGATGCTGGCTGCCGCGCACAAGTACCAGCCGACCTGATCCACTACGCCGTCACCGCGCACGTCACCTGCCCACAGGCCGATGTCGGCAGCGGTTGTCGCTTGTTGCGTGGCCGTGACCGTCCGCATCGCGCCCACAAACAAGCCATGCGTCAAGCGCACCGTGTACGTGTCGGAGTAGATACCGGTGAGTGCATACGCGCCGGTCGCATCTGTCGTGGTCGTGTACACCCCGCGCGAGCCGGTTAACACCACTTGCGTGCCAGTGTAGTGACCACTCGCACGGCTTTGCAGGTACGCCGCCCCTGTCAGGTTGACTTTGCCCAGCACGCAGATCACCGCATCGGTCGTCGTGTGCGCCACCGACAGCCCGTTGCTGTCGCCCAGGATGTGTTCGCTGAACGTCAAGGTCGTGCAACCCTCACTTACGCCGCGCACTGGTAAGTACACCAGCACGCCCGATCCTGTGATCGGCTGCGCGCTGAAGGATTCCACAGCCATATAGTCGTAGCCGTTCGGCAGGGCTGCCGTGTAGGTATAGCTGTCCGGCGGTATCAAGGTACCCGGCGCGACGGCTGCGCCTATATCGGGAACGACGATAGCCGTATTGCCGATCTCCAGTCGGATCTGCACGCCGCCCAGGCCGTCTGAAGTGAGTGTGTTGTTCACCCAAACCGGCACCAGGACCGTGCTCCCGGCATCGATATGGGCTGGTGGTGTGAGGCTCAGGTTGATCGGCAGCCTGCCGGTAAAGTCCTGGCCGCCAATATCTGATGTCACAGTGATGGTGCGCGTCGGGGGTGAGAAGGAGTAGCCGTACTTGGTGGGTGTGATGGTATAAGTTCCGGTGATCAGGCTGCCTATTGTGTAGAATCCACTCGTACTCGTAACAAAATCGCACTTAACACCCGTGTTGGTAGTCAACGAAATAATTACATCGGGAATCGGGTTATTGACGGCGTCATTTACCGAGCCAGATATTGAATAATCCGCGTTGCGAAGCACGGCCACACCACTGCTGGCGCCGAACCATTTAGTTCCATCTGGTTCCAGAAGAATGGTCAGAACCGTGTTACTCGGCAGCCCGGAATTTGACGTGTTGTAGATCGTCCATGCTGTGCCATTGAGAACCGCGACCCCGCCATTGGCAGTGCCAAACCAAATACGACCTGCCGCGTCAAAGGCCACAGGGAGAATGATGCTATCAGGAAGCCCGGAATTAGTGGTTTTATACACAGTCCAAGCAGCCCCATCGAACCTGGATACACCACCACCGGTGCTGTAGTATTCACTGCCGAACCATTTCGAGCCAGTGTAATCAACATTGATTGATGCCACTGAATCGAAGGCGATGCCAGAGTTTGTGGTGTTGTAGATCGCCCATGTGACGCCGTCGTAACGCACCACACCTCCGCCATAAGTGCCGAACCACTTCACCCTGTCATGATCAACCGCCACAGATCGTGCGAAGTTATTGGGTAAAGGGGAGTTTGAAGTGTTGAAGACTGTCCAATTTGCATCTTTTAAGTGCGCAACACCGCCTGTTTGGGTGCTAAACCAGATTGCGCCATCTCCATCAAACGCAATGCCCCATATGTTATTGTCCGGGATTCCGGAATTCGATGTCTGGTAAATGGTCCAGGTTGTGCCATCGAACCGCGCTGCGCCACCCCCGAGAGTGCCGAACCATTTGTTACCGCTGCGATCAATGGCCATTGACCGCACATCGTTACTTGGTAAACCAGAGTTGCTGGTGTTGTAGATGGTCCAGGTTGTCCCATCGAAACGCGCCACGCCTCCGCCACAGGTGCCAAACCATTTCGCACCGTCGCGATCAATAGCGCCCGCGTGAACACAGTTACTCGGTAAGGGAGAGTTCGAGGTGTTGTAGATATGCCAACTGCTTGCAACTGGCGAGGTGATGTTCATCAAAACACTTGTGCCAGCGCTGCCACCCGCATTAACCACTGTCACACTGATTGTCTGCAGACCGTTGACCGGCCAAATCAGGCTCACACTGTCGCTGAATTCGCCAGTGTGAGTCATGACATCCTGATTTGTCCACTGCCAGATATAGGTCACCGGCGTAGTTGTCGTCAGGTCCACACTGGCTGTAAAGGTGTACGGCAAATTGACCAGTCCCGCAGTTGGACCATTTATAACCACGGTTATAGGAGAAATGACTGGAGCCTGCAGCCCTTGTACATCAATCGGTGTGTATCGATCCGAGTTAGTTCCGTCGCCAAGCTGGCCATTGTGATTCCATCCCCAGCACTTGACGCCGCCATAGACGGTGACCACGCAGGTGTGAAAGACATTCGTAGCGATCGTGCGCACACCGCTGCTCAATCCGATGACATTCACCGGCATAAGCCGATTTGTTGTCGTTCCATCACCAAGTTCCCCGTAGGTGTTAATTCCCCAGCACTCGACACCCCCTATGCTGGTCAGCACGCACGTATGTTCAACACCCGCTGCGATCATCTGCAGACCACTGCCTATGCCCGTCATATCAACAGGTATGTATCGATCAGTCATCGTCCCATCGCCAAGTTGGCCATACGCGTTTCCTCCCCAGCACTTGATACCGCCTACGCTGGTTAGTGAACAAGTGTGATCCCAACCTGCAGAAACAGCTTGCATGCTGTTGCTTAAGCCCACCACCTCTACAGGCGTGGATCGATCCGATGTCGTCCCGTCACCAACCTGGCCGTTACCGTTCCATCCCCAGCATTTGACGCCACCCGCACCAGTAAGGGCGCATGTATGAGCAAAACCCACAGAAATAGCTAGCACACCGCTGCTCAGTCCCGTTACATCCACCGGCGTGTGTCGGTCAATCGTTGTTCCATCGCCAAGTTCCCCATAGGTGTTATCTCCCCAGCATTTGACGCCGCCGATGATCGTAAGCGCACAAGTGTGAAGTTCACCAGCGGCAATGTCAAGCACACCACTGGTCAAGCCTATAACATCTACCGGCGAAAATGAATCTATATTCATTCCGTTACCGATTTGGCCATGGCCATTCTGCCCCCAACACTTTGCGCCACCCACGCTGGTCAAGGCACATGCGTGTGAATAACCTGCGGCTATGCCCTGAATGCCGCTGCTCATCCCCACTACGTCAACTGGTGTATATCGATCCACTGGTGTTCCATCGCCGACTTGTCCATTAGCGCTACCACCCCAGCACTTCACGCCTCCGACAGGGGTCAATGCACAGGTATGACCGTAGCCGGTTGCCACAAGGTCTTTTCGGGTTCTTACCGCCAGTGTCAACGCATTGGAAGTCGTGCTGAAGCTCAAATCATAAACAGTAATGCTCAGACTACGTGTGCTAGTGAAATCGCCAGCCGGAAGACTACCCACCATTAAAGAGGGACTGATGTATTGCGTGGGGCGCGGGCTGCCATCCAGCAGGATCATTGAACGAGGCGTAAAGTTGGCACCTTGCACCGTCAGGGTCACTCCTGGTGTACCTGCAGCAATAGCAGTTGGAGCCACACTGGTGAGTGTTGAAGCAGTCGTTAGTGGATGATCCGGATGAAAAAGGTGCACCCCGCCGCCAAAGTAGGAAGCCATCCACACATCGCCATTAGCGGCAAATGCAAATTTCTGCACACAACCAACGTCACTGAATGTCGTCCACGTTCCGTCAGGTGACAATACACTAACGCCATCACGAGTCCCAATCCAGAGGTTTTGTGCACTATCGATGTCTACGACGTTAACTATTTCACTGATCAGTGGGCTGTTGCTAGTTCTGTAAGTGGTCCATACGCCAGACGGCGATAACTTGCTGACACCGCCTCCGCCTCCGGCGCCACCGTACATGCCAAACCAAATATTGCCAGCTTGGTCTTCAACGTCGATACCAGCAATGTCATTAATCAACCCACCGTTGGTGTTTGCATTGGTATAGGTTGTCCACGTTCCATCGGTATCACGCATGCTGACACCCTGGCCTTGAGTTGATATCCAGACACGCCCAAGATGGTCAACCATTGTCCAGTTCGCATTATTTGCCACCAATCCTGAATTACCTGATGTATAAGTTGTCCATTGTCCATCAGGCGATCTCATCTCAACTGTGCGACTTGTAAACCACGCATTATTGTTAGTGTCAATGAATATATGCCATACACCTTCGGACGGAATAGGACTATTCGAAGCTGTATAGGTGACCACCGTACCATCATAGTCACGGTATAGCACCTCGCTTGATGCCTGCCAGACGCCATGCGCATCAGGAAATTCCTTGGCTTGCGCAGGAGCCGTGATCGTATGCCATTGCCCTGAACTGTCCAGTTGGCATACCAGCTGAGGCCCAAGTCCTCCTGCAGTAAACCAGACTGTTTGTTGTTTATCGATAGCAACCCAAGCAAAACTGTCACTGCACAAACCGCTATTTGATGTATTGAAGTACTGCATGGTGCCCGATAAATATGAGGTTGCTTGACCCGTCATTGCGGAAGAAGCCTGCGATACCTGCGGTGACATCACAACAGAAGTGTTATGTTTATTGCGATCGTTTTCAGCATATGCTGGAATAATCAACACACCTATCGAGATAGCAAGAAATGTGACCGTGATTACGAAGCGTACCGGCCATGACTTTAGTTTTTCCATTGAAATTCCTCGACGAAGGAGGTTGCATTGAGCGGCAACCCTCGATTGTTTCCACGATTCACTTCCACACAGCGACCCATTTACATCGGGCTGCAGGCACATCTTTACTTCTGGCATATTGGCACGTAGACACTCCGCGTCGCCGCCACGCCCAGGCTGTTCTGCGCCTCGATTACCGGCACGCCGCCGCCATCCGTGTGCACCAACGCCACCTCGACATCGCTCATGCTGGCGCCAGCGCCTTGCGGACTCGCCACCAGATACAACCGGTCGCCATCCTGATGCCAGCGCAGGTAACCGCCTGCGAAGCTGTTGCGCAACTCGGCACTACTCGCCGAACTGCCTGCTGCCAACTTCAGCCGCAACCCCAGTGCGTTCATCTTAAGGTTCGTCCCACGCAGCCGGATCGCATAGTCGCCATTTCCCAACGACACCACGTACAGACTGCCAGCCTGACTCGGTGTTGCCGGTGTGTTCATCTCAGCCTGTGCCGCCATCAGTTGCCCGACACGCGGCGGGTTCGTCATCGCCATGTTGGCGCGACCGATGTTCCCCGCCAGCACGATACAGTCCAGCACGTTCGTCGCGCCATCGTCCTTGATGTCAAACGCCGGATCGCTCACGGGGATGCTCGCCGCCGCGCACAGGTACCAGCCCGCCTGATCCACCAC
>CAIXPS010000123.1 GCA_903921365.1 uncultured bacterium
GGAATGGCGTGCTTGCGCCCGTCGCTCGCGGTGTATTCGTTGTTAAGGCTGTCTTTACCCGAGATGAAAGGCGCATTGAAGGCAATCGCCGCATCGTAGCAACCCTGCGCGCATTGCACCAGGCTGCCCAGGCGATCGGGAAGGTTTGGATTGCCCCAGCAGAAGTTGTCGAGCAACGACACCTGATCCGGGTCCGCCCCAACGGCGACAGCATTGCGCATTGCCTCGTCGATGGCTGCCCAGGCCATCGCGTAGGGATCCAGCTCTGTGTAACTGGGACAGATGCCGTTTGACAGTGCCACGCCCTTAACGCAAGCCCCTTTGGGAGCGCTAGCGAGGTAAGCCTGAGGAACCACGACAGCGGCATCGCTCGGCCCATGATTCAGTGCGCCGGTGAGTGGCTTGACCACCGTGCCGCCCTGCACCTCATGGTCGTACAGGCGGATGACTGATTCTTTGCTTCGAATATCGGGGTGTGCCAGCAGTTTCAAGAGCGCACCGCGCATGTCGATCTGCGCGGGTTGTGACGGTTGTGAGCTATGCCGTTCCACAGCCGCATTGCGTTTCTGATCTGCCCAGGCTTGCAGCTGGCGTCGCGGGATGCCGTCATGCAGGAAATGCATGTCGAGATCGGCAACCAGACTGTCCTCATAATACAGGCGCAATCGCGCTGAATCCTCGAACGAACCGATGCACACCGCTTCGATGCTGAGCCCATCGCAAATGGCTTTGAGTTGCAGCCAGTTGTCAGGCGGCACAGCGAGCACCATGCGTTCCTGCGCCTCGCTCAGCCAGATTTCCCAGGGGCGCAACCCCGGATATTTGAGCGGGACGGTTGCCAGATCAATACGCGCGCCAAGACTCCTGGCAAGTTCGCCCACTGCGGATGAAAGGCCTCCTGCGCCGCAATCGGTCAGAGCGCTGTACAGTTGCGCGTCACGCGCCAGCAGCACCGCTTCCATCGCCTGCTTCTCATGGATGGGGTGGCCGATCTGGACGGCGGTACCGGCGATGTCGCTCGTGGCCTGATCCATCTCCATGCTGGAGAATGTGGCGCCTCGCAAGCCATCCCTCCCGGTGCGCCCGCCGATGACGATCACAAGATCGCCTGCGCAGGGTGTCGTTGGGTGCGACCCGTGTGGCAACAGTCCGAGACAACCGCAAAACACGAGCGGGTTTGCCGTATAGCCGGGATGGTACAAGATTGCGCCGTTGACGGTCGGTATGCCCATCTTGTTGCCGTAATCTTCGACGCCGCGCACAACGCCATCGAAGACGCGCCGAGGATGCAACACCCCGGACGGCACGTCAGCAGCGGGCATGTCCTGCGGGCCAAAACAGAGCACGTCGGTGTTGGCGATCGGGCGAGCGCTCACGCCGATGATGTCGCGAATGACGCCGCCGACGCCAGTATTGGCGCCGCCGAACGGTTCGAGGGCGGAGGGGTGGTTGTGCGTTTCGACCTTAAACGCAAGGTCCCAGTTGTCGTCAAAGGCGACGATGCCGGCATTGTCGACAAAGGCCGACAGCACCCACGGTTTGTTGACCCGCTCCGTGGCGGCGCGGATATAGGTGCGCAGCAGTCCGTCGATTGGCTCCGGTGAGTGTTGCGACGCAGCCCCATCCGGGTTAACACACTCGATGACAGCCCTAAATGTCTTGTGGACGCAGTGCTCGCTCCATGTCTGGGCGATCATCTCGAGTTCGACATCGGTCGGGTCGCGCTGCTCGGATTGATAGTAAGCGCGGATTGCCTGCATCTCAGCCAGGTCAAGCGCGAGGCGGCGCTCAGCGCTGATCTTCAACAAATTGTTATCGTCCGTCTGGCGCAGGCTGATGCGATCAATCGTCTGATCAGCCTTGTGATACGCAAAAAATGGCGGCTCGATCAGCGCATCCACGGCATAGCGTTGAATGACGGGATTGGACAACACACCGGTAGCCAGTCTGGCAAGATCTTCTTGCGAGAGCTGACCGATGAGTTCGTATCGATGTCCCGTGGCCGCCCGGTCAAGTCCCTCAATGCCGAGTAAAAGTGCCGCGCGCATGAGGTTTTCCGCGGCAGGATCCGTGACGCCGGGCAACAGCGTGACTTCGATAGTGTGATGCGCAGAGTGCGATGGCGCCGGCGCATCTGCGTGCGCGCGCGCAAGCGTCATGTCAAATTGTTCAGTGACCGGGTCTGTCAAAAGCTCTGTGGCGATCTGGCGCGCGTCCGAGGCAGAGAGCGTCCCGCGCAGGAAATAGAGGCGGGATTCAGTGGATTGCAGCAGCGCTGTGATGCCCAGTTGGCGCGCTTCAATGACGCGCCCAGCGGGTGTTTGAGAAGCGTCCGGCGTTCTAGACCCAACGACCACGCGGTAGGTCTGACTGCTTATTAAGCTTGCAGCGTCGTCGCCGCCTCTGGTATGTTCCGATGTGCTCAAACTCATGACTCCTGTCAATTAACTCCAGCAAGGCAAGCAGAATACACGAGCATCTCGCGCGGTCGGACTATGCCTCTCAATACCTTGTAATGCCGGTAATGATCTTTTTGAGGAAAAGACATGACTGATAATAACTCAAAAGAAATCCGGAGTCATGAGACGATTATGCCAAACCGATTAGCACAAGAGACCAGCCCGTATCTGCAACAGCATGCGCACAACCCTGTTGACTGGTATCCATGGGGTGAAGAAGCGTTATCGCGGGCAAAAGCAGAGGATAAGCCCATTTTTCTTAGCATCGGTTATGCGGCCTGTCACTGGTGCCATGTCATGGCGCATGAGTCATTCGAAGATCCGGAAACAGCGCAACTGATGAACCAGCATTTCGTGAACATCAAAGTGGATCGCGAAGAACGCCCCGATCTGGACGCCATCTATATGCAGGCGACTGTGGCGATGACGCGGCAGGGCGGCTGGCCGATGAGCGTTTTTCTGACTCCCGGCGGCGTGCCGTTTTATGCCGGAACATACTTCCCGAACGCGCCGCGCTATGGGATGCCCTCATTCAAACAATTGCTCACCTCATTGGCGGAGGCATGGGTCAATCGCCGGGGCGACGTGACGCGCACGACGGAAAGCCTGCTGGCGTTCTATCAGCAGGAGCGTGAACAACTGCATGAAACCACCATTGCTCTCCCAAAGGGATTCAAAGCAAAGAGTTCCTTTGGGACGGCGCTTGATCCAGACATACCGCTTGAGGCCGTAAAGGCGCTGGCCGCCGGCTTTGATCGCCTGAACGGCGGGTGGGGCAACGCGCCGAAGTTTCCGCAACCCATGACGATCGAGTTTCTGCTCGCGCATTACACTCGCACCGGAGATCAGAGCGCTTTGCGCATGGCAGAGTTGATTTTGACGAAGATGGCCTGTGGAGGTATCTACGACCAGCTTGGCGGCGGTTTTCATCGTTACTCCACCGATGCCGTGTGGCTGGTTCCCCACTTCGAGAAAATGCTGTACGACAATAGCCAGCTTGCAAGAGCCTACGCACATGCGTGGCAGGTGACACAGAACCCGCTGTACAAACGCATTGCCGTGGAAACACTTGACTATGTGGCGCGTGAGATGACGCACCCCGATGGCGGGTTTTACAGCACCCAGGATGCTGATTCCGAAGGCGCGGAAGGGAAGTTTTTCGTGTGGTCTGTTGATGAAGTGCGCGCGCTCCTCGGCGATGAAGCGGTGTTGTTCAACGCTGTTTATGATGTCACAGCACGCGGCAACTTCGAAGGCAGGAACATCTTGCGCCTGGCGCGAGATCCCGTTCTGGTTGCCAGGGAGCAGCGCGTTGACGCGGGCGCATTGACCTCGATTCTGGATGCAGCTCGGAGGGTCTTGTTTACGGCTCGATCCACGCGCATCAAGCCGGGCCGGGACGAGAAGGTGTTGACGGCTTGGAACGGGTTGATGCTGGCTGCCTTCGCCGAGGCCGCGCGAGTGTTCAAGCGCGAGGATTACAGGCAGATCGCAGTCAAGAACGCAGACTTCATCCTGCGTGAGCTGCGCGCGCCCGACGGCCGGCTGCGACGTTCATGGAAGCATGGCAGCGGCGCCAAATTAAACGGCTATCTCGAAGACTACTCGCATCTGATTGAGGGATTGTTGTCGCTTTATCAGACGACCTTTGATGAGCGCTGGTTCATTGCATCGCGCCAATTGGCGGATACCATGATCGTCCATTTCGCTGCGGACGACGGCACGTTCTATGACACGAGCGACGATCACGAGACGTTGATCACGCGCCCGCGCGACCTGCAGGACAACGCGGTTCCATCTGGCAACTCGGTCGCGGCGCTGGTGCTGTTGAAGCTTGCGGCGTATACGGGCGAGGCGAAATACCGCGCACATGCCGAAAGCGGATTGCGCCTTTTGCAGGAATCCATCAAACAACATCCCACCGGGTTTGGCGAGTGGTTGCTTGCCTACGAGTTTCTCGTCGGCGACGCGGTCGAGGTGGCGCTTGTCGGCGACCCAGCAATGCCCGATTTTCAGGCTTTGCGCGATGCCGCTAGCACCAACTACAGGCCGAATCAGGTCATGGCGGTGGCGCGACCCGATGCGGCTTCGCAGATTCCGCTGCTTGAAGGTCGCACAGCGATCAATGGCAAGGCGACGGCATATGTGTGCCGCAACAGGGTGTGCCAACTCCCTGTCACTGACACGGCGGCGCTCACGGGACAACTTTCAGGGAAATTATGAATTTGGAATTATGAATCACGAAACTTCACGCATCACACCTCATACTTCATACTTTCCTGTCTCATGGATAATGTAGTTGAGGTCATTACTTGGACGCAAAAGAAGCACACCGATTTCTCGGATTTCTCGCAGATGAACAAAACGCTGTAACACTCTACGGCGCGCTGGCTGAAAACGAGAAGAATCCAAAACTCGCAGAAGTCTACCGCCGAATGGCGAAAGTTGAACAAAATCACGTCGACGAGTGGGCAAAACGCCTGACGTCAAGCGAGGTCGTTATTCCACCGTATCGACCCACTTTACGCACGCGGTTGTTGTGTGTGCTGGCGAAGCGCGTTGGCGTTTCCTTTGTCCTGCCGAGCATCACGGCTATGGAGAGCAAGGGCGTCAACTCGTATACCGGTATGACCAATATCGGCAGTATGGAGTCCGATGAGCAAACGCACGGGCGGATGCTGACACAGATCAGCCAGACTGTTCGCGGCGGCATCGAGGGTGGGGCGCTGGCGCAGGTGGAAGGACGCCATCGTGGAACCGGCGGCAATGCATTGCGGGCAGCTGTGCTGGGCGCCAATGATGGTTTGGTCTCGGTGCTGAGCCTCGTGATGGGCGTGGCAGGCGCCGGGTTGTCCACGCATGCGATTCTACTCACAGGGCTGGCTGGTCTGATGGCAGGCTCGATTTCGATGGCATTGGGTGAGTGGTTGTCGGTGCAGAGCTCGCGTGAGTTATTCACGAAGCAGATCGCGGTTGAAGCGGCCGAAATCGAGTCGTCTCCGCAGGAGGAAATTGAGGAGCTCTCCCTGATTTATCAGTCGCGTGGGATCGCCGAGGACAAGGCGCGCATGCTGGCGACTGAGATCATGAACAACAAGGAAACCGCACTCGACACACTCGCGCGCGAGGAACTTGGGATCGATCCCGGAGAGCTGGGCGGGTCTGCATGGGAGGCGGCGATCACGTCATTTTTACTGTTCGCCCTGGGCGCCTTGATCCCGGTTGCACCGTTCATCTTTCTGACGGGCACAACAGCAATCTTTGTCAGCATCCTCTTCGCAGTCTTCGGGCTGTTTGCGATTGGCGCGGCCACTACCCTGTTTACAGGTCGCACGGTGATGTTCTCCGGCTTGCGCATGGTGATCTTTGGCCTTGCGGCCGCGGCAGTAACGTTCACAGTCGGTCGCATTCTGGGCGTTAATGCGGCCGGATAGCGCAGAGATCGAGCAGCCTTTTCAGCAACCATGCGCCCATCGGGTTATCTCTCAGTCGGTCGGGTTGGCGGCCTGAGCCGCCAGCGAAGCGGAGCGTGCTGATGTACAGACGCCCGCTGCCAATGCGCGCCTCAACCACATAGTCGTTGTAGGTGTATCGTCGCGCGTCGAACCGTCGCCAGATCGGCTCGACGCGCGACTTCGGCGTCTCCCCTAATGCAACGCGTAGCGCGTCCAGGTCGATTGCAATATCCGTCGCGACACTGAAGAAGCGCATATCGGCATAGCCCGGTTGAGGCGTTGCATCCCAGAAGGGGTGAGGCGGAAACACGTGGATGGCTTCGCGCCAGAACGGCATGGCCGAAACCAGAGGCGAATCCGACGCATCCAGCCACAGGCAGGCGTTCTCGCCATTCTGTACGGCTGTAATCAGGTCTGGTGTGAGCCGGTGATAGATGACGGCTTTATCAATCTGGCGCAGGCAGTCGTCTTTCTGTGGGACTGCTATCAGCGGCCATACGTTTTCAATGCGCTCTGTTGCCTGGCCGGGACGGGTAAGCTCCGCTGCCGCATGCAACGTGAGTTCGACTGGCGTCGGTCGATCAAGGCGTTCCGGGAACGCGAACACAGCGACTTCGCTGACAGTCCCACCCTCGACCGATGTTTGAACAGTCGGTAGCGCCCATCGCTGTGTGTCGCTAGTAAATTCACACTCAATACAGGCCGATTGAATGGCTGCGTTCCCATTGGAGACTATGAGGTGGAACTCGGGCGCGTCGGTCTGCCAGAAACAGCAGGGGTCTGTGTGGATTGGACGATCGCCGCCTTCCCAGTAGCGCCTCCGTTCGCGGTCGAACAACAATACCGTGTCGTTGTTGAACTGGCGCCATTGCCTCGGATCAAATTTAAGCCGACCATTGTCATCGACCACGCCTGAGGAACTGATGGGTGTATCGGCCCAACCCGTGATGACATAACCGCCGGTGGCGTGTTCGCGGCGCACCTGTTCGAAAATGTGCTTGCGCACTGCGGTCGCCTGACGCCTGCCTATTGTGGAGATGGACGCGCCCTGGTCAGTTATCCCTGCCTTTACAAACCGCGACAGATGATCGCGCGTCCATGTCAGATCCTCGCGGTCTAGTGGGAGTGGTTCAGTCAACCACCACGGCGCAGGCGCGAGTTTCCCGTAGTCGCGCGCGGTGTCGGCGTCGCAGAACTCGCCATAGATCCACGGTTTGGTTTTCTGATAGGGCCGATGGAAGTGGTCCACCATGCTCTGAAAGTGATGCGGGTCCGTATAGAAGTGATAGTCGTAGAAGTCGCTCAGCGTTGTGCGCGCGCCGCCATAGGCTTCGGCTGAACCGCTGTTGTCGCACCGCAGCACATTGGGCATCCAATGGCTGACGATGGCGCCGAGTTCGGTCAGAAAGTCCGCGTTGACATTGTTCTGCAACTCACAGCCCAGGCTGACAATCACAATCGATGGATGGTGATGCACCCGGCTGAGGATGGCGTCATACTCGCGCAAGGCCAGTTGACGCATGTCGGGTGTGACGTCGGGCAGCCACATTGGCATCTCCAGCCAGATGGGCATTCCCATTTCGTCTGCGACATCGAAGGCGATTTCATCTGGGACAAAAAGACATAACTTCAGCATGTTAAATCCCAGAGAGCGCGCTTTTTCGATCTGAGCGATAACCTGCTCGCGCGAGGGCGTCGGGCACACGAGTTGGGCATCCCAACCCCAGTCGAGGACGCCTCGCAGATGGGCTGGCGCGCCGTTGAAGCGCAACATAGCGCCGTCAGCAGTGATGTGACGGAAAGACACACGGCGCGTCACGCTCAAGTTCATCTCGGGGTCAGATGCGCTAATCTTTATTGTCAGGTTCAGCAGCGAATTAGGCTGCCCTATCTTCCATAATGATGGTTGGCTGATATGACACTCGCCATAAAAGCCGATGGCGTCCTGTTTTTGATCAAAGGTAAGCTCCGTTATGACTGGTTTGTCGTGGGTATCCGCACTCACTGTGCCTTTTAGCTGTGAGACATCTGCGTGGGTGGCGAGTTTTCCATCCACGTGGAGCGTCCCGTTTATGTCACAGTGATAGTGAATGTCATAAGCGCAGAGGCTGCTGACTTTACGTAACAGGATACCCTGCCAGATGCCGCCAAAGGTAGACGCCACATCTGGAAGGAAACCTGCCAGGCACTGGCGCATAGGATAGCGTCTGCCGGGTTTCCATACTTCTATTTCTAGCTCATTATGTCCAGGACGAATATAAGGGGTGACGTCAAACTGGGATGGCGCCCACATCCCGGTGTGTGTGCCAACGCTCTGACCATTCACACGGATCGTGGACGCAAAGCTAATGGCGTGTGCCTGTAGCACAACAGGGTTGCCGACCCAGTTGGATGGCAACCAGAACGAGCGGTGGTAGATCGCAGGGCCTTCCGTAACGCGATCGTTGATCGGCGTTTCCCAGGCGGAAGGCACGGTGATATTTGTTGCGAGGTGTCCCGCAAGTTCGAGTGTCCACTCGCCATTTAGTGATATCGTCTCCGCCTGGTCGTTCGCATAAATAATATCGCGGTTGTATGAAGTTTGCGCCATAAATAGCATTATAGAGTGATCGCATTTTCGGTGTTCCACGGGTCAGCAGTGTCACCAAATAGCGCGTCACGCGTTATGTAATTCATATAGTGATAAATTTCACTTTCAAAATCTATCGTACTGCCCGGTATGACCCTATACGCATGGTTTTGATAGTGCGCGACTATTAAAATGCCAGCATCTTAATAAATAAAAACGACCGGATGTTCACAGAGAGTTGGTTAGCGCGGTAAGTCATAAGTTATCCCAAGGTCATCTTTGATAAATCTGTGAAATACGGGTCGATCTCAAATGGATATTCGCTAGTATGGCACTCATGAAATCTGTTAAGCCGGTTGGCATTGTCGGGTATGGCGCCTACGTCCCGCGATACCGGCTTGCGGCAACTGAAGTAGGCGAACTCTGGACCGAAGGCAATGCGATGACGCCGGTCAAGCAAAAGGCGGTCCCGGGTCTGGATGAAGATGTGGCGACGATGAGCCTCGAGGCGGCGCGCAATGCGATGCTGCGGGCTGGCAACGTCTCGCCTCTGCGCATTGGCGCCGTGTGGGTGGGGAGTGAATCCCATCCTTATGCCGTTAAGCCGACAAGCACTATCGTGGCGGAAGCGTTGGGCGCAACGCCGCACACCCAGGCAGCGGACTGGCAGTTCGCGTGCAAGGCCGGCACCGAGGCGCTCCAGGCCGCCATCGGTTTCGTCGGCAGTGGGATGACGGAGTATGCGATGGCGATCGGCATGGATGCTGCGCAAGGGCGCCCGGGTGACGCGCTGGAATATACCGCAGGCGCTGGCGGCGCCGCGTACCTGGTTGGTCAAGCCAGTGAATCCTTTGCGGAGTTTGAAGGATCACTTTCTTATGTCACCGATACGCCGGACTTTTGGCGCAGGCAAAACGAACGCTTCCCTGAGCACGGCGGGCGTTTCACGGGCGAACCGGCCTACTTCCATCATATTACAAACGCAGCGCGTGAGTTGCTGGAACAGGCTCACCTGACCCCACAGGATTTCACGTATGCGGTGTTTCATCAGCCAAACGCCAAGTTCCCGCTCAAGGTGGGCGAGGATCTGGGTTTTAAGCGCTCGCAGATCGAGCCGGGAATGCTGGTGAACGAGATCGGCAACACTTATGCCGGATCGTCCATGATTGGTCTGACGGCTGTTCTGGATATTGCAAAACCCGGGGATCGTATTTTGCTGGTTTCCTTTGGCAGCGGCGCAGGTAGTGATGCGTTCAGTCTGCGTGTCTTGCGTGAGCATGCTGACAATGGCGCGCACACCACACAGTGGTATGTAAAACGGGCTGTGCAGATCAACTACGCAACCTATTCGCGCTACAAAGAGAACTACAAGCTGAACTGAACTATGAGAGACGTTTCAATCATCGGCATTGGTCAGGTTGAGGTGGGCGAGCACTGGGACAAGAGCCTGCGCGAACTGGGTTACTACGCCCTGAGCGCCGCGATGCGTGATGCAAAAGTTGGGCATATCGACTCACTGTATGTGGGCAATATGTTGTCGGGCGAGTTGACTGGGCAGGAGCATATTGGCGCGATCATCGCGGACTTCGCGGGTCTGCGCGGCGTCGAAGCGGTCGGCATTGAGGCGGCGTGTGGAAGCGGCGCTGCGGCGCTGCGGATGGGTTACATCGCGGTTGCGGGCGGGATCAGCGATTTTGTGGCCTGCGTCGGCGTGGAAAAAATGACCGACCGGCAGAGCGCTACGGTGACCTCAGCGCTGGCCATGGCCGCAGATGGCGACTATGAGGCGTTGCATGGGTTGTCCTTCGTCAGCATCAACGCGTTGCTGATGCGGCGCTATATGTATGAGTTCGGCTACAAGAAAGAGGACTTTGCGCCTTTTGCCATTAACGCACATGCCAATGCGGTCAATAACCCTTACGCGATGTTCCATGCGCCGATTACCTATAAGCAGTTTGCCGAGTCGAAGATGATTGCCGACCCGGTCAGCCTGCTCGATTCATCGCCAATCGCGGATGGCGCCGCGTGCGTCATCCTGGCGCCGACTGCAATTGCCCGTGAGTTCACCGACAAACCGGTGCGTATTCGCGCCACCGCGATTGCGACGGATAGCGTGGCTGTGCATGATCGCCGTGATCCGCTCTTTCTGGAGGGCGGGTCGATCAGCGCGCAGAAGGCGTATGCGATGGCCGGCGTCGGCCCGGCGGACATGGATCTGTTTGAGGTGCACGACGCCTTCACGATTATGTCGGCGCTGTCGCTCGAAGCAGCAGGTTTTGCGCCGCGCGGCAAGGGTGTCGGGCTTGCGCAAGAAGGTCATATCACGCCCGGAGGCCGGATTCCGATCACGACGATGGGCGGCTTGAAGGCGCGCGGTCACCCCGTTGGGGCGACGGGCATGTATCAGATTGTCGAACTGGCGACTCAGTTGCGCGGCGATGCTGGCAAGTGTCAGATAGCCAACGCCCGGTTGGGCATGGCGCAAAACATCGGCGGTAGCGGCGCAACAGTCGTTACAACCATTCTGGAAAGCAGCTTTTAATTCATATACTCATACTTAATAGGTGTACATCATGGAAGTAGCACGATTCTGGCGGACGACGGGACAGCGATATCAGTTGAAGGGCGAAGTGTGTGGCAATTGCGGGAACAAGATTTTTCCGCCGCGCGATGTGTGCCCCACCTGCGATCACGAGGCGAAAACACCGTACACATTCAGTGGGAAAGGCGAGGTCTACTCCTACAGCACAATTCACTCGGCGCCAGAGGGATTTGAAAAGTATGCGCCCTACATGGTGGCACTGGTGCGCCTGGCGGAGGGACCACTCATCACGGCACAGTTGACCGATGTTGAGGCGAAGGACGTGCAGGTCGGTATGCCAGTTGAGATGGTCACGCGCGTGCTGCGGGAAGATGGCGAACGCGGCATGCTGGTGTATGGGTATAAATTCAGACCAGCAGCTTAGTCCGGTGTGATGGTTGTATGCGCACTGAACCAGGGGCGCCGGTCTCAGTTCTAAGCAAGCATGTCAACTGTGCGAACGCATATGACTTAGTGTGATAAGATTGACATAAGTTAGTGGGATATTCTCTCACTATCGGCCGTGCGAATAGATAGACGTATTCGCATGTGAAAAGGAGGCCGGTTATGCTCAACATTATCCACGATCCCGCCATTCTCAAGCCCATCATAGTCGCTGCTACAGGCGCCATTGGTGCTCGACCCCAAGAGTCCTTGTTAATAACCGGGGCCTTGCAGAACGCGATTCTCAATAGCGCCAACTTTTCAAGTATTGCCACCGACGAAAAGGGCGTCATTCAGATATTCAATATCGGCGCCGAGCGCATGCTGGGCTATACGGCCGCCGACGTCCTGAACAAAATCACACCAGCCGACATTTCGGATCCGCAGGAAGTGATCGGTCGCGCCAAGGCATTGAGCATCGAACTTGCAACGCCGATTACGCCGGGCTTCGAGGCTTTGGTGTTCAAGGCTTCACGCGGGATCGAGGATATCTACGAATTAACCTACATTCGCAAGGATGGCAGTCGCTTCCCGGCGGTCGTGTCGGTCACGGCATTGCGCGATGATCAAGGCACAATCATCGGTTACCTGTTGATCGGCACCGACAATACCGCCCGCAAGCAGGCGGAAGAATCCCTGCTTAAGGCGGGAGCTTTGCAGAAAGCGATATTCAACAGCGCCAACTTTTCGAGTATTGCCACCGATGAAATGGGCGTCATTCAAATTTTCAATGTTGGCGCTGAGCGCATGCTTGGCTATGCGGCCGCTGATGTATTGAACAAGATCACACCGGCAGACATTTCGGATCCGCAGGAAGTGATCGGTCGCGCCAAGTCATTGAGCATCGAACTCTCTACGCCGATTACGCCGGGTTTCGAAGCACTGGTGTTCAAAGCCTCGCGCGGGATTGAGGACATTTACGAATTGACTTATATCCGTAAGGATGGCAGTCGGTTCCCAGCGGTTGTGTCGGTCACGGCGCTGCGCGACGATCAAGACACCATCATCGGTTACCTATTGATCGGCACCGACAATACAGTGCGCAAGCAAATCGAGGCCGAACAGAAGCTGCTCAGTCAACGGTTGCGCGACCAACAGTTCTACACGCGCTCCCTGTTCGAATCCAACATCGATGCGTTGATTACCACTGATCCGTCCGGTATCATCACTGATGTCAATAAACAGATGGAGGCGCTCACGGGTTGCACGCGCGACGAGTTGATTGGCGCCCCCTTCAAGAATTACTTCACCGATCCAGAACGGGCCGAAACAAGCATCAAGCTGGTGCTGAGCGAAAAGAAAGTCACTAATTACGAACTTACTGCGCGCGCCTTTGACGGCAGAGAAACTGCTGTGTCCTACAATGCCACGACCTTCTACGATCGCGACAGGAAGCTGCAGGGTATGTTCGCCGCTGCGCGCGACATCACCGAGCGCAATCGGTTGGATCAGGTGTTGCGGGAAAAGAATGTCGAGTTGGAGGGCGCCAGATCAGTGGCGGAAAAAGCCAACCTCGCCAAATCGGAGTTTCTTTCCAGCATGAGTCATGAATTGCGCAGCCCGCTCAACGCCATTCTTGGATTCGCACAGTTGATGGAGTCGGATTCCCAGCCGCCAACGCCCGCCCAGAAGCAAAGCATAGACCAGATTCTGAAGGCGGGATGGCACCTGCTGAAGTTGATCGACGAAATCCTCGATCTCGCTAAGGTTGAGTCCGGGCACGTTCTGCTTTCACCGGAACCGGTGTCGCTGGCTGAAGTCCTAAGTGAATGTCAAGGCATGATCGAGCCACAGGCGCAACAGCGCGGCATCAAACTGACCTTTCCCAGTTTCGACACTCCATACTTTGTGCGCGCTGATCAGACTCGGTTGAAGCAAGTTATCATCAACCTGCTCTCCAACGCGATCAAATACAACGTCAACCAGGGAATGGTTGACGTCAAATGCACCGCGAATACACCGGGGCGCATTCGCGTGAGCATAAGGGACTCTGGCGCCGGCATGTTCCCGGAACAGATGGCGCAATTATTCCAACCATTCAATCGTCTCGGACAGGACGCCAGCGGCATAGAAGGCACGGGCATCGGCCTCGTGGTGTCCAAGCGTCTGGTTGAGCTGATGGGGGGAATAATCGGCGTGGAAAGCACCGTTGGGGTGGGAAGCGAGTTCTGGTTTGAACTCATGTCGGAAGTTGCGCCACACCTATCGGTGAATGTGGGAGGCGCAGTAATAGCCCAACCGAGTGTGAATCGTGGAGTGCGGCTGCACACCTTCCTCTATGTAGAAGATAACCTGGCGAACCTGAAGCTGGTTGAGCAGATCATCGCGCGACGCGATGATCTGCGCCTGTTGACCGCAGTGACCGGGCGCGATGGAGTCGAGATTGCGCGCGTTTCCCATCCGGATGTGATCCTGATGGACATCAATCTCCCTGACATCAACGGCTACGAAGCGCTGAAAAGACTGCGCTCAGACCCGGCCACAGCGCATATCCCCGTCGTTGCCATCAGTGCCAATGCCATGCCCCTGGACATCGAAAAGGGCTTGAATGCAGGATTCTTGCGATATATCACCAAACCGATCAAGGTCAATGAGTTCATGCATGCGCTGGATGTTGCGTTGGAACATGCCGGAACAAAATCTCATTACCTTTCTGATCGAGCGAATCTGTGCTGAATGGATGAACTCCTGGTGATGGATGAACTCAAGCAAAATGTGGGTTTTGCTTTGGGCGGCGGCTGAAATAATCATGAAAGTAAACTTTAGAATCATCGCTTTGTTTGCCGGAGCGGCCTTACTTGTGGCACTGGGAGTCGTAGTTTTGTTCTGGTCTTTCGGACAGATCGAGGAATCAGCCCGGTTGCGAAGGCAGACTTTCCTGGCATTGATCAGTGCGGACAATTTGCTGTCTGCATTGAAAGACGCCGAAACCGGTGAACGTGGCTACTTGTTGACCAGTGACGAGGCATTTCTAAAGCCGTATGTGGCGGTGCGCGATAGCTTCGGCAGCCGCGTAGAAGAGTTACGTCAACTTACCTCAGCTAGTGCAACACAGAAACATCTCGATATACTGGCTCCATTGGTGGCTGCCAGCCTGGATAATATATCGCATACGGTGGAGTTGTACCGCAGCCATGACGTGACTGCTGCGATAGCGTTTGTGCGCACCGGCGAGGGCAAGCGGTTGATGGATTTGGTTCGGGCCGAGATTAACAGCATCAACCAGATTGGGGAAGGCGCGCTGCTTCAGCATGAAACAGACTTCGAAGCGAACATGCGCTTTCTATTCATCCTCATCGTTATCTCCAGCCTGTTTGCGCTGCTGCTGGCACTTTTGTTCGCCTATTTGATCTATCGAGATACACAACAGCGGCTTAAGAGTTTAATTCATCTCGAAACACAGCATTTTCTCGAGATTCAGGAAGAGCTGAACAAAAAACTGCAACAGGCCAACATCACCTTGCGGGTCAATGAAGAAAAGCTCGCGGTTACTCTCAACTCCATCGGAGATGCCGTGATAGCCACTGATGCCAGTGGGCTGGTGGCGCTTCTGAATCCTCAAGCCGAACAACTTACCGGTTGGGAACGGGTGGATGCCATTGGTCGCCCGGTGGGCGAGATTTTTCATATTGTCAACCACGAAACCCGTCAGCCTGCAACTATCCCGGTAGCGGAAACTTTGACGCTGGGCACGATACATGGCCTGGCGAACCATACCATTCTGATTGCGCGCGATGATAGCGAATGTGCTATCGCAGACAGTTGCGCACCGATTCGCGATCACGAGGGTCAGGTTGTCGGCGCAGTGTTGGTGTTCCGTGACGTCACCGAGCGCGATCTCCTGGATCAGGCACTGAGGGCAAAGAACGTCGAACTAGAGAGCGCCAGATCTGTGGCAGAAAAAGCCAACCTCGCCAAATCGGAGTTTCTTTCCAGCATGAGCCATGAATTGCGCAGCCCGCTCAATGCCATTCTCGGGTTTGCCCAGTTGATGGAGTCGGATACCCCACCGCCAACTCCCATCCAGAAGCAAAGCCTGGACCAGATTACTCGGGCGGGCTGGCATCTACTGACATTGATCAACGAAGTTCTCGATCTGGCAAAGGTCGAATCCGGTCAGGTGCCGCTTTCGCCGGAACCCGTCTCGCTGGCCGAGGTCATGCTCGAATGCAAGGGTATGGTTGAACAGCAGGCGCAACAGCGTAACATTAAGCTGACCTTTCCCCGATTTGACATCCCCTGCTATGTGCGCGCCGATCGGACTCGGTTGAAGCAGGTTATCATCAATCTGCTCACCAACGCGATCAAATACAACCTCAACCAGGGAGTGGTTGAGGTGAAATACACAGAGGGTCATTCGGGGCGCATTCGTGTGAATATCAGGGATACCGGCGCGGGGCTGAGTCCAGAACAACTGGGGCAGCTATTTCAGGCATTTAACCGTCTGGGACAGGATGCTGCCGGCGTGGAAGGCACCGGCATCGGTCTTGTCGTGAGTAAGCGACTGGTCGAACTGATGGGCGGCGCTATCGGGGTGGAAAGCACTGTTGGGGTGGGTAGCGTGTTCTGGTTCGAACTCAGTTCGGTTGTTGAGCCACACCTCGCAGTGAATGTGGGTGATGGAGCGGCATTGGCCCAACCGGACATAGATCGCGGAGCACGGATGCATACGCTCCTCTACGTAGAAGACAACCCGGCGAACCTGAAACTGGTCGAGTTAATCATTGCGCGCCGCGCTGACATGCGCCTGCTGACCGCGGTGAACGGGAATAGCGGCATTGAAGTTGCGCGTGTTTCCCAGCCCGACGTAATTCTGATGGACATAAATCTGCCAGACATCAGCGGCTTCGAAGCCCTAATAAGGTTGCGTTCGAATCCGACGACGGAGCATATACCCGTCATTGCCCTCAGCGCAAATGCCATGCCACGCGATGTCAAGAATGGTCTACAGGCAGGATTTTTACTGTATATCACCAAGCCGATCAAGGTAAGTGAGTTCATGGATGCCCTGGATGTGGCGTTGGAATATGCAGGAGTAAAATCCTAATGGAGCAATAGCAAGACTTTTCGATTCTCATGGTAACCCCATTTGATATTCTTCACGGTAAAATCCTGATCGTCGACGATCAGGAAGTCAATATTCTTCTGCTCGAAAGAATACTGCGTGGCGCCGGATATGTTTCGGTCACATTTACGACAGAACCGCGCGAGGTTTGTGAACTTCACCTTAAAAACCGCTACGATTTGATTCTGCTCGATCTTCAGATGCCGGAAATGGATGGCTTCCAGGTGATCGAGGGGCTTAAGATGATTGAACGGGAAGGCTACCTCCCGGTGCTTGTCATCACCGCCCAACCTGGTCACAAACTACGCGCGCTTCAGGTTGGCGCAAAGGATTTTATCAGCAAGCCTTTTGAACTGGCCGAGGTGCTGGTGCGCGTTCAAAATATGATGGAAGTGCGTTTGTTGCACAAGGTGTTGCACAGTTACAACGATGACCTGGAACAAAAAGTGAAGGAACGGACTGCCGATCTTCAGGATAGCTATCTGCAAACCATTTACATGCTTACGCGCGCGGTGGAAAACAAAGATGATGACATCGGCGCTCATGTGCAGCGAATCAGTTATTACTGTCGCGAGCTTGCCACCATGCTTCACTTAAATGGAGAGTTCACCGACAGAATCTTTTTCGCAAGTCCAATGCATGACATCGGCAAAATAGGCATCCCGGACCACATTCTTCTCAAACCGCGCGGCTTAACGCCGGACGAGTGGGAGGTTCTTAAGGGGCACGCCTTGATAGGATCGATGATCATTGGCAATAGTAAGTCATCGTATCTCGCTATGGGCGCCGAGATCGCACTCAATCACCATGAGCGTTGGGACGGCGGCGGGTATCCAAACGGAAAGCGTGGCGAGTGCATTCCACTGACGGCGCGCATTATGAATATATGCGACATTTATGATGCCCTCCGAAGCAAGCGGCCATACAAGCCGGCATTTGACCACCTGAAGACCGTCGACATCATAACGCACGGCGATGGCCGCACTTTGCCGGAGCATTTCGACCCCGTTATTCTTTCAGCATTCAAACAAAACCACCAAGCGTTCTGTGATATCTATGAGGCAAACACAGAATAAACTTCAAGGAGCACGAAGTGACTCAGATGTATATGCAGCTTGCCGAGTCCACTGACAACAAACTCGTCGTGGATGTGCTCAAGGACATAGCGGACGAGGAACGCGCACACGCCGGTGAGTTTCTGAGATTGCTATACGAGCTTGCCCCATGTGCTGACGCGTTTCGCTACTCTCTTGGCCTTACTCAACTGTTTGCCTGATGTTTTGCAATAAGCTAATTTGTATTGAATTTTTATTGGCGATATGCTAACATGTGAGTGTATATAGAATTACCTACACCATCCAGGCCGCGAAAGCATTACTCAAAATGCCCAGAAATACGGCCCAGTTAATTCGCGAGAAGTTAGAGCAAGTTGCTTTGGATCCATTTGCCTCGATCCCGAATGCAAAAAAACTGCAAGGTAGACCAGGGTATCGTTTGCGGATTGGGGATTGGCGCGTAATTTATGAAATCAACCAGGATGAAGTTGTGATTATTGTGTTGAAAATTGCCCCAGAGCAGAGGTGTATAAATGAGTGTGCAAGTGATTAGGCAAAATGACAAACCGGAATGGGCGGTTATACCCTACGAAACCTACCTTCAACTCGTAGAAAAAGCAGAAATGCTGGAGGATGTTCACGACTACGACAGTGCGAAAGCAGATGTAGAACGCGGCGATGATGAGCTGATCCCTGGTGAAGTGGTAAATGCTATTTTGGATGGAGAAAATGGGATCAAAGTCTGGCGCGAATTTCGAAGGCTGTCACAAACGGATCTGGCTAAACAAGCAGGTATCAGTGTGCCTTATCTATCTCAGTTAGAGACAAACAAACGCAAAGGTTCATTGGATGTCGTATCTGCCATTGCCAGAGTATTGAAAGTTGCTATTGAACACATCGTTCCTTCATAACCAAATGGTGTGGTTTACGTTCGATTTGTGGGTATGCATGAAGCGTATGATCGGATAGATGTAACCACGGTATAGGAGTTAGTATGAATAATGTTATATCCACACCTGCGATTGGTGTAATTTTCCACCCAGGTTTCCCGCCCGAAACGTTAGCTGACTATGCGCGTCGGGCTGAGGCTGCTGGTTTCGATGA
>CAIXPS010000124.1 GCA_903921365.1 uncultured bacterium
CAATAACGATTGCAGGAGCGGCTTGGTCGAAGAGTAGATGTACTCGTTGCGAGAAAGCGTCGTGCCGTTCGGATCAGCCAACACTATGATCAGCACAAATGTGGATGGCGCTTCCGGGAGCGTGTATTTGAGTTGTGCCACGCAGATGGAAGCGTCGTCTGGCAGGTCAATCGTGCCGGTTTCGGTCCGCAAGGAATGCAGAGCCACCGTCAGAACCGCGCTGTCCGCAGGGGATGCAAGGCCATCCACAAGGGATGCAGTGCTATCCGCAAGGGATGCAAGGCCATCAAGCGCAAGTAAACTGGCCGACCATGTGCAACCTGGCATCGCCGCCATGCTGTTATTGACCCACACCTCAGCGCGCCATTCCTCGCCGGGTTTCCACGCAAGACGTTCATACTTCGCGCTGATGTGCGTGGGCTCATAGGCGCGTCTGATCCACCAATACGCGGGTTTGGTCAGCCCCAGGTAATCGACGGCGTTTGTGCATGCCGTATTCGGGAAGGCCTCGTTGAGTTGCCATGGCGATGTGCCGCTGCAACGCCACTTGCGCCGCCGGTTTGACTCGATGGCGTAACGCAGCCCCTCGGCCTGCATGAATTGACTCGCCTTGACAAACGTTTCCAGATTCTCAATCGGCCCAAACATGCCTTCGAGCTTTTCGCGATGCAACCACCAACTGCCATGGTGCACCCAGGCCGGGTTTGTGGCATCCGGCGGCCATTGGTAACATCCGGTGATAAAACGCTGGATCGTATACAGATTGCCTGCGCCTTCCGCGCCGAATTCAGAATGGTAAAGCGCATCGATGCTGTTGAAGAAGCGGTACTGCTCGACCGGGCCCTGATATTGCCACGGGCCATGCACGTCATGCATCTTGTCCGTCCCAGCCAGTTTTGCATCGGCGCCTTCGACCGGGCCGGAAGACGATGTCGGCAGCCACAATCGCCCTGGATCCAGTTCCTGCGTGATCGCCTTGAGTTTTGCCAGCGCCGGGTGCGCGTCGGTGAGCGGTATCCAGTCGTCTGTCATCAGTTCGTTTCCACCGCACCATATCGCGAGGCTGGGGTGGTTGCGCCGGAGTGGAACCATCTGGCGCGCCTGGTTCTCAATAGTCGTGAGATAGGCGTCATCCTCTGGCGGCCGGTTATCGATGCCGGACGAGGAGTGGTGAAATTCCTGCCACACCAGGATGCCAAGCTGATCGCACAGGTCATAAAAGCCCTCACGCTCAAGCAGGCCGCCGCCCCAGACTCGCAGCAGGTTACAGTGCGCATGCTGCGCCAGTGTCAACAGGCGTTCGTAGCGGTGCGTCTGCGGCCGGCCGTACAGGTTATCAATTGGAGCCCAGTTCCAGCCTTTGACAAACATCTTCCGACCGTTCACCTCAATCGTGTAGGGTAGCGCGTCGGCTGGGGCGCCGTCGTTGGGGATGGCTCGGATTGTGCGCAGCCCGAATGTGACCTCGCGAGAGTCAGTGACGTCTTGGCTTTGCATCCCTTGCGGGCCGTTGGTGTCCACAAGCTCAATACGCGCGCGGTACAGGGGTTGCGCGCCCATTCCGTTTGGAAACCAGAGCTGAGGCGCCTGTATCTCCTGCGTGAAAGTGCAGGCGCCGGATGTTACACCGGGCTCGACATGCGCGTGACACTCAAGGACTGGACTGATCGTCGAACCATCCGGCGCGATGATCTGACAGCGCGCGTGGGCTGTCTCAGCAGAAGCTTGGCCGGTTTGCACGTGGACTGTGACCTGCGCCGTCGCTTCAGAAACGCGAAGCGTGTGTTGCACCCACACATCTTCAATGTACACGGCGTCCGTGGCGATCAGGTGCACGCTCTGCCAGATTCCAATGGGAACGAGCCGTGTGCACCAGTCCCAGTTGTAGGCAAAACGCGACTTCCACAGCCGCGCCTGGCTTGACCATCCGATTTGCCCCTGCACGAGTTCGACTGCGGGCTTGTGTTCGACGATGACTGTCAGCGTATTCGCCCGATCGAAGCGGAGTAGGTGGGTTACATCGTACTCGAAGGGCGTGAACATACCCTCGTGTTTGCCGAGTGACTCGCCGTTTAGATACACATGACAGGTGAAATCGACGCCGTCGAAGTGCAGGCGAATCGTCTTGCCATTCATCTCAGGCGGCACATCGAAGGACTTGCGATAAAGCCAGTCGCGTTCGGAGGTCCATTCCGCAGCCCGGCTGTTCATATCGATATACGGATTTGCGATCAAATTCGCGTCCAGAGCATCGGCGATCACATCGCCAGGCACGGTCGCGGGTATCCATGACCCGGCCGCAGGCGCATTGTAAGGATTCCAGTCCTCTTTCCATACGGTTCGCCATACCCATTCACTTGGCATCAGATGAATTAACTGCCAGTCACTGCCGTCCAGTTTGATATTAGTTTTCATATGATTTTCTCATGAGGCATGGGACATGCCTGCGCATAATCAAAGCACAGTGTTGTAAATCTGCAAGTGGGATTCGCGGTATAGCGCATGGACGTGAAGTGTTCACGTGTCCACAATGTAACTGTGTTGTGTGAGTGCCTTGCCTGCATCAGATGAGGGAATCGAATGGAAAGCGAACGTAGACGCGGAGCGAAGTCACTGTCGCTGCATCTTGTGGTGGCTCTGGCTGTCATCCTCACGACGCTCGGCGCCAATGCCGTGGCGCAAGCTGACACTGCTTCTCCAGGCACGACCCCTGTCCTGGATAAAAAGGCATTTCTGCCAATTGTTTACAGCCCTCCGCCGGTCTGTCCGACAACATCGTCTGCAACCTTTGCTGCGATTGGCTTCATTGATGGCCCATATAAAAGTAATGCATTAACGGATGAAAACGCAGATTTCAGACTGTCGATTCTCGGTTATGCGCCTAACAATAGTGCGCTTCTCGACTATGTGAATTATGGCGGCGGAGGGTCGGCGGATGACGGCCCGCGCTTCTCGGGCATCTTTACACCCCCGCGTAAACCGGCGTTTGTTAAAGCCTATCAGGTTTATGGGTGGATATGGAACCAGGGGGCGGGTTCTGTTCCACCCTATGGCAGTCGCGATGTGCTCAATCCCGCATGGGGCGGCGTGACCGCGCTTGACCTTGGAACCACCAAGGGTGAACCCTTGAATATCCCGGCGCGCACCACGCCAAACGCACCGGGCGATTATCGCGCGCTGGTGCTGTACGCTGGTCCGCGTGAACTAACGTTGGCATACATGCTCCAGGACCAGGTCGCCGTAAATGGGACCGGTTACGTCGTACATATGCTCAATTTCTGTGTTGACCCTAATCTGGTGGCAACCTACCGGGCGCAGTTGAACGCAAATGGATATCGTTCGACCATGAAGCTGCCCGCGATCAAGAACAACCAGGCGGTTGGCGTCGCCATTGGCGTCACAGTGACAGTAGCAGTCCGCGATGGCGCCGCGTATATGGATCCGCGCGGCAAGACCAATTGGTGGTATGACTTGCCCTGATGACGCGGCGCTGGTCACGCGGTTAAAAAGGCCTGAAATCACGCGTTAATTGTGCTATCATGACCATATGAATTCGCGTGAGAACGCCTTGTCTGCTTGTCCGTGCCTCTGTAGTTAGCGGGAGCCTGCTGCCGTCGCGCAGCCTGGTTGCCCGCATAAATTATTCCCCACTTTATCGCGCCCGGTCTGTGACCGTAAGCGTTTAGTAAAACACAAGTGCTTTTGTGTGCGTGTTGATCAAAGGTTTTAGAAATGAAAATTGCAAATAGTGTGACTGATCTTATTGGAAATACCCCGCTCGTTCGTATCCGCCGGCTGTCTGAAGGCTGTGTGGCAGATGTCGTCGCCAAGCTGGAGTTTTACAACCCGGCGCATAGCGTCAAGGATCGCATCGGCGCCGCCATGATCGACGCAGCCGAGCAGGCCGGCCAGATAAAACCAGACACTATTTTCCTTGAGCCTACCAGCGGCAACACCGGAATCGCACTGGCGATGGTTTGCGCAGCGCGCGGGTACAAGGTGACGCTGGTAATGCCCGAGACGATGAGCAAAGAGCGCCGCATGTTGCTGAAGGCATATGGCGCCGAGTTGATACTCACCCCTGGCCCTGCCGGCATGACTGGCGCGATTAACAAGGCCAATGAGCTGGCTGCCGCCGACTCACGATATGTGATTCCGCAGCAGTTCGAAAACCCTGCCAACCCGGAAATCCATCGCAAGACGACGGCTGAGGAAATCTGGCGCGATACCGATGGGAAGGTCGACTTTCTCATTTCAGGCGTTGGCACTGGCGGCACGATCACGGGGATCGCCGAAGTGATCAAGGCGCGCAAGCCTGAGTTCAAGGCAATTGCGATTGAGCCCGATGCATCCCCGGTGCTCTCTGGCGGGCAGAAAGGGCCGCATCCTATCCAGGGCATCGGCGCCGGTTTCATCCCCAAGGTGTTGAACACCAGCATTTACGATGAAGTGATACGGGTGACAGCAGATGATGCTTTTGCGACCGCCCGCCGCGCCGCAAAGGAAGAAGGTCTATTAGTCGGTATTTCCTCTGGCGCCGCGTTATGGGCCGGGGTGCAAGTGGGGCGCCGACCTGAGAACGCGGGCAAGTTGATCGTTGTGATCATCCCCTCGTTCGGCGAGCGCTATCTGAGCACGCCGCTGTTTGCCGATCTGGTTTAGTAGAGTTTTGCAATTATGGCTTAGCATCCCTTGCGGATTGATATGAGACCCAGGTATGTTTGACACGCTACGACATGATTTCCAATCCGTTCTGGAGCGCGATCCAGCGGCACGCAGTAACCTCGAAGTGTTGTTGTGCTACCCGGGTCTCTATGCAATCTGGGCGCATCGCGTGGCGCATGGGTTGTGGAGACGCAACTTCAAGTTGATCGCGCGTTATCTCTCACAAGTGGCGCGCTGGTTGACGGGGATCGAGATTCACCCCGGCGCCTCGATTGGGCCGGGTTTCTTTATCGACCATGGCATGGGCGTGGTGATAGGCGAGACAGCAGAGGTGGGCGCAGAAGTTACGCTCTACCACGGGGTCACACTCGGCGGCACCAGTCTCGCCAAGGGCAAACGCCATCCCACCCTGGGCGACCGCGTCGTCGTTGGCGCAGGCGCCAAAGTGCTTGGCGCCATTACGATCGGTGATGACTCGCGCATCGGCGCGAATGCCGTGGTTGTGAAACCAGTGCCGCCGAACTCGGTTGTCGTCGGTGTGCCCGGACAGATTGTCGTCAGAAGCAGACCGCACACCAGTAAAGATGCGCCAGACCTCGAACATGGGCGCTTGCCGGACACAATTGGGGCGACAGTGAGTTCATTGATGGCGCGCGTGGAAGAGCTGGAGAAACTCACCAGTGGTCATGTGGAAAAAGCTCACGTGCATGCCCCCGAAAATGGCTTGTGGCATGGGGAAGACTTTATTATTTAGTCCACCCTCCCGGGTTTATTCTGGTCAGCATTAAGCCAGAGTATGCATTGACACATGGTGTGGGCTGGATATCCCTTTGTCTTTTGCCAACTTCAACCCATGGTCACGCACCGGTTTGACGAGAGAATCGGAGACTGGCAGACTTTTGTTTGAGGGTATATCATCGTGCTTGCTACCCGGTGCACGGTAGTAGACTGTTGCTTACAGTGCTTTTGCGTAAAAGCACATGAGGAACTGAAATGAGCATTGCCTGTTCTATCATTACTTCATTGATCGGGACATTTTGTGCGCTGTCGATATCCTCGCCATTACAGTGTGATCCTGCTTTATATAAAGGGATCACAAAATGCACAACAGATAGTGGCAAGACACATTTAATCAAAGTTGACCTTGCCACGTCGGGTGTGCGTATCGAGACGATCATGGCTAACGATGCAGATACGGTCAACCCGCCATCCGCTCAACGCGAGCTTGTAGCCACTATGGCTGAACGATATCGAGAGCGGGGGCAGTCGCCGCAATAAATGCCGACTACTTCAGCATGAGTGGAGTAGATCATCATGGCCCGGAAGGATTGACCGTTAAGAATGGCAATCGGATAGATGGACCGCATAGTAATGATGATGACCTGAATGCGTTCCGGCGGAGTTCACTTACTATTTCGCGCCAAAACCATATTGAAATCGGTGAGAAACTGCAGACCGATGTTGATAGCACAGGCACATATCTTGATCGCTTTTATAACGCTGTGGGTGGTGGTCCCCTCATCGTTCTGAATGGTGAAGCCTTGTCAAATGCTGCTGCATGTGGTGGACGCGGTAATGGAACAGTCGACAAGTTTTCCAGCAATGTGTGTGGGAGTTCTGTGCAATCGGCCAGTGGTGTCACTCGTGATGGCAGAACATTAGTTCTGGTGATGTCAGGCACCCGAGATGCTTCACAATTAAGTCAGTTGCTTGTAGAGCAAGGTGTGTATACGGCTATGAAGTTAGACGGTGGTGGGTCGGCCCAATTATGGTATGACGGAACCGCCTTTTATGGCGGAACAGAACGACGTCCAGTGGCAGATTCACGCGCAGTTTTTTCGACGCTTATACCCGAATTTGCAGCCACAATGACAGATCAACCTGGTTTTGTTGTCCTCAACCCAGGCGAATCCGCGACATTGTATGTTGAGATGAGAAATGAAGGTCGCCAGAGCTGGGCTCCGGGAAAAAGCGTACAACTTGTCCAGGTTGGTGGCGAATTATTGGGCGCTACCTCACCTCAAGACTTGGCTAGTACTGTATCAACTGGAAGCATAAATCGCTGGATATTCAAACTGTCGGCGTCCGGCACAACCGGATTGCATCAATCGATCTGGCAGATGAAGCATAACAATACGGAAATAAGTCAAGCGGTCACCATTAACGTGATTGTCCTTCCGCCTGAGGCAAAAGAGTTGAGGCAGAAGATTGAACAGCAAATTGACGAATGGATCAGCAGCGGCAAGCCTATTCAAAACCCTGCCAATTGAAGAGCAGACTCAAACACCTTTGGCCATTTCCGCTTCCTGCAAACTGCGCCACATGACTTTGCCGCTGCCGCTTTTTGGTAAGGCATCTATG
>CAIXPS010000125.1 GCA_903921365.1 uncultured bacterium
ACTCACGATATGGTGCCTATTCATACATTAGCTAAGCAGATGGGTACTAGCGTCTTAATGATTGAGCGGCACTATAGCCATTTACAGGTAATACAGGCTATTGAGCAATTGCGTAGGGTTACGACTAGAAAGCTTATAGAAGCGGATAGTAAGGCGGCTGATAATTATCCTAGTAAGAAGCGGGCTGAACGAGAGCTGCGGGCAGCTTAGGTCGGGACAAGCGTTACTTAAAGTAACGCTTATGGCCAAGGTATTAATAGAATTCAGTTTTGCATCTAAACTGGTTGTGACCCGCCGTCCATAAGCACCGAGATCGTTGGCATGCTCCGGCATCAAATATCCCCAAAGTAGCATCGATAGCATTCAGATTTGCGTGAAGCATTCAATCAGTCAAGATTTATCTTTATAGATAACAACCTCAATTCCAAACTTGTGCGCCAATGGTTCAAGGATTGAATCACCAACAGCGCAAATTGCTACAGATTTAATAGATTTTGGTTTGTGTGCCCTCATGAGCTCTGCAGAGAAGAGGGCTTGACCAAGTAAATTCATACCGAGCCTATTAGCTTTGGTTTGTATAACGACAATATCTTTACCTTGAATTTCCACTTCATGTGCTTTTAGGATTTCATTTTTTTCACCCAAAATAACAACCCCATCCAGCAACCTTTGGGCATTTTCTTTGGTGCGAGAAACAGCAGGAAACTCTTCTATTAAGGTTCCACCAATAGTTTCCCAGTATCGTCTTGTAAGGTGGGTTTCATGTTTACTCATTTTTAAATCATAACTTAGCGATTAATGCTTAAGCTCGTTGAGGCGTATTGGTTTCGATCGTATGTAAAAGACAGGCTTCCTTGGGGCGTAGGCTGGGCTCCAGCATCACGATTGATGTTCTTGCCTTTGTAGTAGGTTTTGGTTGTTGAGTTGTAGTAATAGCCATTTACTGTATTAAACCCAGCTTGGTTGCTTGGAGTTATTTCCGTTGCTCGCCCTGAGTAGCGATTGGCGTAGTAATCAGACTGTGCAAACGCGGGTAGTGCGATTATGCAAAGAATGTAAATGGTAGCTTTCATAGAATCTCCCCCTTAGATAACTCCAATCATCGCCCATCACAAGCTCACTAAATGAGCCCATAAGAACTAAGGAGCTAAGAGAATTCGCTCATTTCGTTTGTTTACGAATTGGATGACTAGATCCTTATACGCACAGTAAGAATCTAGGGCTTTCGGAACTGCAGGTGATTTGAAGTTCTCAAACGGCATAAAAAATTCAATCGCTGAGCAATCCTTGTTTACTAAATCTTGCAGTAGGAAAAACTCAACATAACCTTTGAAGCTATCAAACAAGGCAAAGAAATCGCTATATCTTGATAGCGCCGCCTCAAGAGGGCTTGTTTCATTCTTGTAATATCGCCTTATGCATTCCAGCGTTAGGTCAATTCGATCTTTAATTAGGGGATGAAAGCCTCTAGCGCCATTGATGGTTGCTTTGCCATCTATACGGTTACCCGGAAAAATCATCATGCTGCCCATCGTATAAGCAAGCCTTCTAAATACCTCAATATCTTTACTGCTAACTTGGCTAATGATGCGTGCCATGCTTGCCCAACGACTAAAGGTATGTATGGCAGAGTCACTAGACAAGTAAAACTCGCCCAACTCTGATTGGTGATACAAATAGACTTTGTCTTTAGTGTCTACTAGCTCAAATAATTTGCCATTTGGCAGTGACTTACTCCAAAGGAATTTATGATACGAACG
>CAIXPS010000126.1 GCA_903921365.1 uncultured bacterium
ATATCATCGATGTTTGGGCTGGGCGGGCAACGGTTTATGGATATCTATAAACGGCGTCACGGGCTGGACGAAACGTTCGAAGCCCGCCACGATATCTACAGCTTGAAGATGAGCCTGCAGATGGCCTGCATGTACCCGGACGCAGCACGGCCGGTTGACCTGGCAAGCCAATTTCTAGCAAGGTTTCGATCTTATCTGGAAAGCCATTAGCGATGATTCAGTTCGCCAGGACAACTGGCCCGGAGGGCGTTTTACTGCCGCCGATCGGTTCAATGGTGACGCGAAAGCGATGGTAGGCGCCCACCATGTGCGGGACACTCGCCACCACGGCCTGCGAAACAAGTTGTATATGCTGGCATTCCGTGAAGACGATCACCGTTCTGGAATCCTGACCGTCGATGGAGATGCGGAAGATCGACGAGCGGTCTGCCTCGCCGGTATCGGCAATGCACCACATCTGGTAAACCTGCGTGGCCGGGAGAGTCGGCAGATTCATCAGTTGCATCACCGCTTTCTCTCGATTACGATCGAAGAACAGGATGGCAGTCGCGCTATCTGGCATGGACGTGCTGTTGAGACGTGTGGAGGTCAGGCCGTCGGCGGCTTCATACTGACCCACATCCAATACGTCTGCCCACGCACTCACCACCTGCCATATATACAGCATGCACGCCACTGACACGATCGCCACAATGAGATGGCGCTTGTCCTTTAGATGCCTGCGTCCGGCGATCACCCGCGCGGCAACCCTTTGCAGCGTTTGAAGCAAGCACGTAGGACATCTTGATAGTGACGCCAAAGTTTGAATGAACAGTCGAATGTAAACACTTCCGATTGTAAGGCGTTTCGATGGTAGCACCACTCGTCGGCCTCTGCTAAAATCGCCAAGGAGCGCCGAGCATGACCAAATACAGAAGCATGGGCAAGCTCAACAAACGCATGTGCGACGAACTCAATTCATGAATCAATCACTACAACTCCACCCGGTGCCAACGCGCCGCGTTGAATTCTGGAACGGTGTGAAAGACACTTTCCCACTTGTCGTCGGCGCGATTCCGTTCGGCATCATCTTTGGCGCGCTGGCAGTCACCAGCGGCGTGACACCTGGCGGCGCACTCGCCATGTCGGCGATCGTGTTCGCAGGCTCATCGCAGTTCATCGCCGCGGGGCTGGTCTCGCACGCGGCGCCCATCCTCGTCATCGTGCTCACCACATTCGTCGTCAACTTGCGGCACGCGTTGTATGCCGCATCGCTCGCGCCACACATGAAGCACCTGCCGCAACGCTGGCTGGCCCCACTGGGCTTCTGGCTGACGGACGAGTCGTTTGTCGTTGTCATCGCGCGCTACACAAAAACCGACGCCGCGCCTTTCAAGCACTGGTATTTTTTCGGTTCGGCGGTGTTCATGTACAGCAATTGGCAACTGTGCACCGTCATCGGGATCGTGGCTGGACAATCCATTCCCAACCCCGGCGCTTGGGGGCTGGACTTCGCGCTCGTCGTGACGTTCATCGGCATGCTGGCGCAGTTTGTGCGCAACCGCCCAACGCTGATCGCCAGCGCAGTCGCTGGAATCGTCGCGGTGCTGGCGCATGGGTTGCCGAACCAGATGGGGTTGTTGCTCGCGGCAGTGTTTGGGATTATCGCCGGGGTGATTGCCGAGAACCTGCTGCCAGGTGAAAACGTCAAGTCCATTGCAGCAATGGCGTCCGCGAACACGAACGCGGAGCGGTAGCCATGAACGAGATACTCATGATTGCCGGTATGGCGCTGGTGACGATTGCGGTGCGCTATCCAGTGCTGGTGCTGGTCGGGAAAATCCCGCTGCCGCCAGCCGTGGTGCGCGCGCTCAAATTTGTGCCCACGGCGGTGCTCACGGCCATCATCACACCGGCCGTGCTCTATCCGCGCAGCGAACACATCGAACTGGGCATCGCGAACGAGTACCTGGTCGCAGCAGTGATCTCGTCGCTTGTGGCATGGCGCACGCGCAACGTCCTGATCACCATTGTGGTCGGCATGGCCGCGCTACTCGGCTGGCGCTGGCTGATGACCGTGCTCTAATGCGAGTTCCCGCACCCCTTGCACCCGCCAGAGCAGTTGCCGCTGCACGAGTGTCCACTGCTTTTGGGTGCCGACGAGCCGCCGGCGACCGCATGAGCGCATGTCGACATGCGGCGTTTGATCTCGCGGCTGGCGCACTTGGGGCAGGCGATCTTGTCAGCGTGCACCGTTGAGCGCACCAGTTTCTCGAAACTCACGCCACAGGCGTTACAGTCATATTCGAAGATAGGCATTGGTTTTACTCCAGCATGATCGGCGACCCACGTGTGATCGCCATAACTTCCATCAAGACGTAGATGCGCACCCATGTGTGCGCTCTTATGTCGAATCGGGCGGACACATGGATCCGCCCCTACGTCATGCTTAGGTCATTCCAACGAAAAGAATACACGAAACACGTTAAACTAGTGCCATGGCGTTAACAGAAGCAGAAGTAGAACTGTACACGAAGACCGCGCA
>CAIXPS010000127.1 GCA_903921365.1 uncultured bacterium
TGTTTTTGTCAAGCGAAAAAGGTACCAGTTATTAATCGAAAATGATGCCACTTTGGGTGATGGGTAGAAATAACATTAATCGAAAATGGCGCCACTTATTGATCGAAAATGGCGCCACCGCCGGTCTAGCGGTCTCTTAACTGGTCACCTCCTTGTCGTGAGTTTGCTTGGTTTGGCGCTTGAGGCGTTGCTTGAAGCGGAACGACTCACCTGTGAATTCCACGATGTGTGAGCGGTGGGTAAGCCGGTCCAGCAGAGCCGCGGTTAGCTGTTCGTTGAGGAACACTTGCGTCCAGTCGGCAAAGCGCAGATTCGTGGTGATGATGAACGACACGCGTTCATAGAGCGCAGAGCAAAATTGAAACATGAGTTGGGCAGCGCCGGATGTCAATGGCACGAATCCCAGTTCGTCAAGCACGATCAAGCGATATTTGAGCGCAGCAGCGATGTAACGTTCGGTTTGATGTTTGTCCTGCGCAGCGATCAATTCGTTGACCAGGGTGGCGACGTTGTAGAAACGCACCTTGTGGGCCTGACGGCAGGCCGATAATGCAAGTCCAATGCCGATGTGAGTTTTGCCCAGTCCAGGGTTGCCAATCAGAATAACGCTCTCGCGGTTGCTCAGGTAATCGCCATGAGCAAGTTGTAGAACCAGCGCCTTATTCAGATTTGGAACCGCTGAGAAGTCGAAGTCGGCGAGTTCTTTGAGAATCGGGAAGCGCGCCGACTTGATGCGTTGGGACTGCCGGTTGCGTTCACGTTGGGCAATCTCCTGTTCGGCCAGCGCGAACAGGAATTGGGCGTAAGGCTGATTAGTCTGGGCGGCATCCTCGGCGAACCTGGCATGGCTCTTAACGAATGTAGGCAGCCGCAACTGACGCAGGTAATCCTCCAACAACATGGATTGGGCGGATGTGGTGAGATTCGGGCTGACGTTAGTCATGTCGCACCGCCAGGAGTTGATCGTAAGCCTGTAACTGCACAGACTGCTGAGCTACACGGTTTAACTGTGGTTGATTGGACAGGTCCAGCGGGCGCGCCATGATGAGGGGAATCTGTGCCTGATGCAGACACAACTTAATCCCGTCCAGATGCGCACAGCCGAAGCGCAGCGCGGCCGTAATGGCCTGTTCGATGGCTTTGGCCGGGTAGGTGTTATGCAACTCCAGCACGCGCACGAACTCACGCACACCCCCACTGCCTGGCAGGCTGGTTTGCAAGTGCAGCAATAACTCGTCATAAACGGCAGGCCAGTGTGCCCGCATCTGCCGCATCGGCTTGGCGTGCTCAAACGCGCCTGGACGTTGTTCCAGCAGCGCCAAGTAGTGCAGTGGATCCAGCACGTCCTCGTCGTGACCATGACAACGCGCATGACTGGCGATGACCGCACTTCCCTTCAGGACATCCACTCGGAACGGGTACGCTTTCACTACGACGAGTCGCGTGGCCTGCGCCACTGGCACCGAGTATCGATTGGTGTCGTAAGTCACTTGGCTATAGCCGTTGATGGTCGCTTCGGCGCTTGCGCAGCACTCATAAGCATGTGCTGGCAATGGCAGCAGACAGTCTTTCTCCTTCAGCCAGGCTGCCCCGATCGTCACGGGCTGACCATGCACCTGCCGCTCCATATCTCGCATGCACTCATTCATCAGAAGCGTATTCAA
>CAIXPS010000128.1 GCA_903921365.1 uncultured bacterium
AATGTTGAATTCCTTAAAGAGAAGGCTGACTTCAATGTCTATTTATGGTTTCAAACAAATAGAGAACATAGGTGATCTCGATACTTCATATTGGTGTAGTCGTCACCTCAAACGATATTAATCGAATCGCGATGAGATGGTAATGGTCTATTAACCTTGTTCATAGCTCTACTGGCTTCGATACTATGATTGAATCGTATATATTGTAGCCTTGGGGTGGCAATGTGCAAGTTGGCAACCCACCGCGTATTGCCGCAGTCGCACTTCACCTCCCACCCCGTGGCACCAGCCTTCCTCGACAAGTTCTTGATTGATCACATTGTGAATCGCAGCAATTCAGCGTTCAGCCAATAATCGATTCAGTTCATCGATGGCTTGTCCAGTATCTGAAAAATGCACCACTTGCAGCCCAACCTGTCGCGCGCCCTCGATATTGACCGCAGAGTCGTCGACAAACACAACTTTGTTCGGCTGCACCGCCAGACGTTCCACGATCTCCGCATAGGCCTCGGGCGCCGGCTTCAGCACCCCGATTTCGAACGAGTAAATCGCGTGGTCGACGGCGTCGGGCAGGCCGAACCTGCTTTCATTCAACTGGCGCATTTCGGGCCAGGCGTTGCTCAGGATGCCCGTCTTGTAGCTTGGCCGAAGCCGCCGCAGGTAGGTAATCATCGCCGTGTTTGCGACATCGCCTGCCCAGACATCGCGGCGCAGGTCAGCAAGCTGTTGATCAGACAGGCGCAAGTGAGTCGCCACATTCCGCCAGATGTCTTCATCCGATGCCTGCCCGATCGACGCCAGCATCGCCTGCCTGCTATCAAACACAAGCGCCGAGAGACCGCGCTCCGGCAGCCCCAGTCGTTGTTCCCAGCGCGCGCGAGGCGTCCAGTCCAGCGTGCGAACGAGCACCCCGCCAATGTCGAAAACAACTGCTTCAATCGCCTTGCGTGCCTGTGGCATCGTCATAATATTGCTCCAAAAATCAGCCGTCTGCGCGATATGCCGGCGGAACCAGCAACAACGCCAGCCAGCGTTTTAACGGCGAATAATGCAACGCGTAATAGCGGTGCCGACTGCGCCACTTGACCCGCTCCGCCCGGTCGCTTGCCTGTCCGCTGCTCGCCCCGCCGTAATGCACAACCGTCGCGGACGGCACACACCAGCGTTCCCAGCCGGCGCGTTTCATGCGCATCGCCCAATCGACTTCTTCCGCGTACATCTCATAACCGGGATCGAGCATGCCCACCTGCGCAATCGCCTGGGTTCGCGCGAACATCGCTGCGCCCAGAGGATGGCCGATCTGAAATGGCTCTGCCGCCGGTTGTTCATACCGCTCCGCCCGATATCGGCCGTCCAGCGAACCGCCGCGAAATCGCCACAGCACCGGCAGTGTTTCGAGCGCCAGTTGCACCAGACCGGGAAAGGCAAACGCGCCATGTTGCAGCGTTCCGTCCGGGTTGAGCAAGCGTGGGCCGCACATCCCGCAACGGGCATGCGACCGCATGAATTCCAGCAGACCCTTTGTCGCGCCCGGACGCACCTCGGTATCGGGGTTCAATAGCCATACAAATGGCGGCGCTACGGGCGCGGTCGCTTCTCCGGGTCGCACACCGATCCCCAACCGTTCCGCGCCGAGATTGTTACCCTTTACGAAACCCACATTCTGCTCGCAGGCAATCAGCTCCACACCGGGGAACAACTCGCGAACCATCGCCGGCGTGTCATCGCGCGAAGCGCTATCGACGACGATCACGCGCGCCTTTATCCCCACCTGCTCGGAGTCCAGATCATGCAGAAGTGACATCAGGCACAGGCGCAACAAGTCGCGCACGTTCCACGACACGATGATCACACCGAGTTCCGCATCTCCCATCATGGCGCCACGAGTTGGATTAACACTGGCGACACGTGGTAGTTGATCGGGAGTATCTCGACGTCCTCCTGGATGAGCGATGCATACACGCTGAACGGGTTGCGCGCGGGGATGCGGTTGAGCACAATACAACCGCTCACGACGACTTGTTTCCCCGGCGCCAGATAGTACAGCTTTGTGCCGTTGTGGTCGACGATGTCCAGATCCGCCAACGTCCCCGCCCCCCAGCGCCACGGGTGATCCGAGCCGGGGTTGGTGTCATAGTCCACGCCGACGCGGAAGGCGCCTGGCTCCTGGATAAAGCCTTTCGTGTAGCGATTCTGATCCATGGTGTAACACTCATTCGGGTCAAACGGCCCGCCGGTGCGGATCGGCACCGTGCCCACGTTGCGGACGGCCATGGTGAAGTACAACGTCTCGCTTAACCCCATAGTGATGAAATCGGCCTCATTCGGGCTCCGCACCACCTTTGGCCCTTGCGCCGCCCAGATCACGCCGCGGCCATCCGGCTGCGTGACGATCTCAGCCACAGGGCGACCACTCTGCGTGATCGTCAGCGACGCCGTCACTGTGTCGCTTTGACCAATGTGATCCTCCGTCTGGACGAGCAACGTGTAGTCGCCGTCAGGCGGTGGATCGGCGCCCAGGTCAATGCCGCCGTCGTAGTCATAGGAATAGCGTCCCGCGTCCAGATCCCCTTCGGCAGAGAGTCGCCGCAGCCCTTCCACGCGCTGCACCTCAAACCGCGCGCCGGTCGGGGCAACCACAAACACGTTCAGTTTCGCCTGCTGTGCCAGGACGATGTTGATGTAGACGTGGTCGTCGATCGCATCGCGATTCGGCGAGATGGTGTGAGTAGACAGCGTCATCTCACTGATCTTTGGAAATGGGACGCCAGCGCTGGATATCTTGAGCAACCCGGTTGTGGACTGCGTGCCGCGCTCGCCCTGCGCCTCGACATGCCATGTGTAGTCGCCGTTCGGCAACAGTTTGCCGTTTGACACGCCGTTAAACAGCAACTCGTAAGGGGCAGGGCTGGCAGGGCGTTCCACATTCTCGCGCAGTGGGTAGCGCGTGCCGGCGGCATCGGTCAAGAAGATGGAAATATGCGCGGCTTGCGATAACTTATAAGTGATCCGGGCAATATCAAACTGCCCATCGGCCTTCGGCGTAAGGAGTGTCGGTTTAACCGATACATCGGTAAGTGCCGACTGATTCCCATTGCATGCGGCAATGAGACAGGCGATAAAACCGATGCTGACTGTAATGACCAGGTGCTTCAACTTCATCAGGCTGAGTATAACAAGGTGTGAATTTGGCAATCATGAGGGAATTCCACTGCAGTACGACTATATCCCCCAACTGGCTGAAACCAAGAGTCCCCTGTGTGCGGATGACAGTAAAGGTGTCGCGACTTATGATCAGATCAGGCGCAGCACGCTCACGGCTGGGTCTTGATTAGGAAGCGGATTGGATGCCGACGCGCTGGCCTGCCCAGAGCGCTGAGCAAATACGGAGTTAGATTGTCCGAAGGATTCTATAGGATTACAGATTACACTATGAAACTCAAGGTTTTCACTTTTTTACCCGTCGCATCTCTCATACTGCTCGTCACGATAGGCGGCTCTTCGTTCAACGTCATGGCCAGCCCCGGCGCAGTTGCCCCAAGTTTAGGCACGGCGGCGAGCTTTGTGGGGTTAGCCGGCTCGACGTTCACCAATACCGGCTCTGGCGTCTATTATGGAAATGTGGGGGTCTACCCAGGCTCATCGGTCACTGGCTTTCCTCCAGGCAAGGTCAAATTCGGCGCGATATACGAAGGCACCGCGGTTCCAATGCAAGCGCAGATTGACGCCAATGCTGCGTACACTGCGTTAACCCCGCAGATCTGCAATACCGATTTAACGGGTCTGGATTTGGGTGGAATGACGCTCCTGCCCGGCGTCTATTGTTTCGATACATCAGCGCAGTTGACGGGCGACCTCGTTCTAGATGCCAATAACGATCCCAATGCAGTCTGGGTTTTCAAGATTGGGAGCACGCTCACGAGCGCATCCGGCTCGTCTGTCCGCTTAATCAGGGGCGGTCAGGCACTTAACGCGTTCTGGCAAGTCGGCACCTCTGCGACGCTTGGCACAACTACGCGGTTCAGCGGCAATATCCTCGCGGATCAGAGCATCAGCCTGGTGACCGGCGCAAGCCTTCTCGGTAGAGCTCTGGCGCTCCATGGCGCAGTGACGATGGATACCCACGGCTCTCCCCCCATCGCCACAGGGCCAATTACTGACCTGAGCATCGTCAAGACCGTAAACCGAACTAACGTAGTCACGGGACAGCCTATCACTTACACACTCACCTTTTCCAACGTGGGTAATGTTCCGGTCGCAGGCATCATGATCACCGATATCATTCCCATCAGCGTTACGGGCGCAAGCGTTATCAGCAGCGGCGTCGCCATCACGCAGGTGAACGGCACAGGCTACGCGTGGAACATTGCCCCATTGGCCGTAGCCCAGAGCGGCGTCATCACGATCAGCGGACAACTGAGCGCTACGTATCCATCCGGCATCTTTACCAACACCGCCGTCATCACCACTGCTGCGCTGGATAGTGACGACGACAACAACAGCAGCAGCGTGGGCGTGACCGTCGCGCCCAGGCACACACTAATCTTGATTGTGGTGCTGAGAAACAGTAATCCCTGAGCCGAACCAGGGGACGTAGCGGCGTAAATAACCACTGCGGCCCCTGGTTGTTTTTACGATAGTCAGCCGGCGCAGGCGCGCAGTCTGGGCTCAAAGTCATCCACCGTCAGTAAAAGGAACGCACACCGCCCTTTGCTGCGTGCTTCCCACAACCGCCCGACCGCCAGCTTCTCTTTGGTATCATCGCCGGTAAGCAGGAACCCGCCCTTATACTCGGCGGCTACAACCCGGTCGTCATTTAGCAACATCAGGAAGTCCGGATAGAACTTATCGCTTGACGTGGGCAGCCAGAAGGAGAAGTCCTCGCGACGTTCCAGGTTGCGCACCCAGTACTTCACCTGGGGCAACGTGTCGATGAACTGCGCGCACCTGAGTTCCTCGTCGTTCATCGCCCCCACGGCGCGGTAGTAATGCTTGCGAAAAACCACATCCGTCGTTGTATTGGCCGGGTAATAGTTGGGGTTGAAGGTGAACACCCGCTCTGCGCTCACGACGACCGGGGCGTTATCCGCAAACAGCGCCTGTTGAAAGCCCACTTTCATCGCCGCCTCTTGATGGCGCCTGATCTTGAGCATCGCCGCATCGCGCAGCCGATATCGCTCACTCGAAAGCTGATCCAGAGACATTCCACGCGTCAAAGTCAGCCCCTGCGCCAGCCGCAACAAGTAGGTCTGCATATCGACCAGATCGATGCCCCGATGAGGAATGCTGCGGTCGAGCCACAGGACAAGCTCATCAGCCGTTGTCACCGGTGACGGAACCCACAAGGCCAGTTGTGGATGCAAGGTGTACGCCACATGCCGCTCAACCACCCCTTTCCGGTTGACATCGATCTCAGCCGTCAGGCTCGTTGTGGCTCGCGTCGAGAACTCTTCTTCGGTGAGCATCGCGTCACACTTTGATAGTTCCCATGTTGGCGGCAGGAATAAGTCCTGCTCAACCGTCACCAGCGCATCGTCTATTGCAAGCGCCAGTTGTGGCACCTCCAACAATGCGCCGCGCTCGGCTGGCGTCTGGAGCGCGATGTCCGCAGGCCGGAACAAAGGCGTCGACTCTATCCCCAGCGAAAGCTGCGCCACGATCTCGGCGTTGGCCTCAAAACGGCTGAAGCCATTGGCCTCAAGCGCCATCGCCAGCCCCTCAACCGCCTGAGCCGCATCCGTGAAACGATAGGAGGTGACGTAGGCGTAGGCATGGTTGAGATCGTCGTGCTGCTTGCGCACAGCTTTGGGCATACGCAAAACGCGACCGATAATCTGCTCCACCGCAGTAGCCGAACCTGATTCGGCCACGGAGCACAGAATGTACGCAAAAGCGCAGTCCCACCCTTCGCGCAAAGCCTGAACCGTGATGATGAACCGGATGGGGCATGTTTCGTCAAAGAGCGTTTTCCTGTTGTCATCCTCCCACTTTTTGACTTCCCTTGACTCACCGGTCTCGATCGCGATTTGTTCGGGCGGGATGCCAAGTTCGAGCAAGCATCCCTTGACCACCTCAACCGTCAGGCTTTCTCCGCGCTGGCGGCGGGGTTGTGCCTGCAACAGGACTATGGGGCGCACATACTCACCGGTCATGGCGCGCTCGCGTTGCGCCAGATCCTCCAGAGCAGCGCGCTTGGTCATCGCGGCGGCAATCGTTGTCCGCCAGTCGCCGTTGGTCTCAAGCTCAATCGGCAGCTTGATCATGTGCTCGGCTTTGAGCTCATAGGCGGAGACATGGCACAACACGTTGCTCGAATTCGGCAATGGCGGTCTGACCGGTGTGGCGGTAAATTCGATGATGCATGAAGGGCTGAACCTGGCCAATGTGTCGAAGGACAACTCGGTGCGCGCGTTGTGAGCCTCATCCATGATGATCATCGGCCGGCGCGTTTTCAGCACATTCGCCAGCGATGGCACAGGGCTGCCGTTTTGGTAGCGTTCCAGAGTAGCGACAATGGGATCGGGCAGGCCGTCCAGGCAGGGCATCAGTGCGCCATTCTGGTCGTACACTCTGCGCCCATCCGTATCCTCCACGCGCAGTGCAGCCAGCGTCGAAACGATGATCACCGTCTGGCTGTCCAGAATGGCGCGTCGAACGAACAACGCTTCAGTCAAGTCCATTATGGCGACTTGCTGATTCAAGGCGCCGTCCAGCGCCTGGCGATACGGGTGCAGGCGATTGCGCAACGCGTCGATGGTCTGTTCGCGGATGGTGTTGGTCGGCACCAGCCACAACACCACGGAGTGTTCCTGGCGCAGGTATTCCTGGGTGACGATGCCAACAGCATGACACGCCATTAAGGTCTTGCCGCCGCCGGTGGGCACGCGCAGACAGATATACGGCGCGTCCGGCACCTGCTCAACGGCGTGATACGGACGTTCAGCGATATTGATGAAAGCCCGCTTTGCGCCGTCGACAATCGCCAGACGCAGGTAATCACGCAGCGTGTCAAGTGTGTTTTGCTGGTACGTCTTCGGTGTGAGCATCAATTCACCTTGATGGAGTACGGGATCTGGCGAAACACTACGTTTGCCCGGCGCAACTGCGAATCAGTAAGGCGGCACTTATCGGCATAAACCACCTTTGGGCCAGCGTGCTTGAACTTTGCCAATGTCACGCTGTCCAATACATTCACACTGCCGCGCCCAGCCCACAGCAGGTAATAGGCAACATCATTTGCAGTCCCGATCAGCGGTCGCTGACCATCAACTGCTTTTGGCAAAGGGACGCCGGTTTCGGAAAAGTAGATGTGGTGCGCCAGATCGCTGAACGTCACGACTTCCCGTATCTGGCCGTGCTCATCAAACAGTGGATCATCCAGATGGCAATAGCGAAAGCTGGGCGTTGGCACTTCGTTATCGAGTAGATTGAGTTGCGAATCAGATTGACTGGCCTTGACTCGCTTCAGGCGTTCTGCCGTAATTTTACGAGCGACTTGCGCATCAATCTCGATCAGAATGAATCGACGACTACCACGATCTTGTTGATTAAGTTTCCATACAGCGTGTCCTGTTGTGCCAGAACCGGCAAACGAGTCAAGTACTATATCGTCTCCTTGTGTTGTAAAACTTAGTATTTCTTCAATAAGGGCAGTTGGCTTTGGAAAATCGAATGGACGCTTGCTCTCTGGGAATATATTCTTCAACTCGTTAGTCCCAACCCTACCGTCAAGTTCGAATAAGCTGGAGAGTTTGGATCGATAGTCTTGTACGTAAACCTTTAGCTCGACAATCTTTGTCTCGTCTTCGCCAAACAGGATTCGCTTCTCGTTAAGAAGCTTCTGCATGGAGTCCCACGGAAATCTATATCCCATGAGAGGTTGTGTGGATGGCTTTCCGTTTGGGTGAAGCACATCGTAGCGGTATCCTTCTTTACCAGGGTTGTGCACACTCTGACTACCAGTGTAGATTCCACCATCATCGATGTATTTATACCGGTCAAATGGCCACAAAAAACTCTTGTTCTTTCGGAACCATTCGGTATAGGTTTCCTGGCGCTTTTGGATGTCAGGATAACGGTTGATGAAGTCGCTGCCAACCTCAATAAGGCGATCTTTAACAGGCAGTGTGGCAGACTTCCATACTGGGGGCAGCAGATCCTTCCTTTTGGCGTAGCACATTACATACTCATGTTCAACGCTAATATTAGTCGGATTGTTGTCAGTAACATTCTTCCAAACAATCGTCCCCACAAAGTTACCTCGCCCGAAAATCTCATCCATGATGCATAGCAGATAGCTATACTCATTGTCGTCAATGCTAATAAAAATCGTGCCATCGTCACGAAGCAAGTCACGAAGTAAAGACAGGCGAGGATACATCATACAGAGCCATTTATCGTGACGAGACAGATCCTCTGCTTCACTCCCCACAGCCTCGCCCAACCATTTGCGCATCTCAGGAGAATTAACATTATCGTTGTAGACCCACTGTTGATTTCCTGTGTTGTAAGGTGGGTCGATGTAGATGCATTTGATCGAGCTTCTGTAATACGGCAGCAGCGCCTTGAGCGCGTGCAGATTATCACCCTCGATGAGCAGATTTCCCGCCCCGGCTGCGCCGGGCGACGCGTCGTCGTCGCTGCGAATCAGACGATAGGGCACCTGCAGATGATGATTAATGACTGCTTCCTTGCCGATCCAGTTTAGCGTGGGCATGGTTGACTGTTCAGACTTTTTCCTGACATTTTAAGATTCCCAAGTTGATTGCAACTGCGTCGTGTGTGATTGTACCTGTCGCCCGCTTGCTTCAAAGAATGATGGGCGCCGCAATGCGATCCGCAGAACATCCGTGCTACACTTATCCCATGCCAAAAACAGTGCCTAAGCTCAAGACGCGTTATGTGTGCTCCAGTTGCGGCAATGCGCAGATCAAGTGGGCCGGCAAGTGCCCCGATTGCGGTGAATGGAACACGCTCGTCGAGGAAGTGTTCGCGGAAAACAAGTCCGAGACGCATCGCGCGCCGATATCGGCCTCAGTCCCGCAGAAGCTCAGCGAGATCAGCGCCGAGGACATCAAGCGTTTGGCGCTGGACATCGGCGAGTTCTCGCGCGTGCTTGGCGGCGGGATCGTGCCTGGGTCGCTGGTGTTGATCGGCGGCGAGCCGGGCATAGGCAAATCCACGCTGCTATTGCAGGCCGCGGTGTCGGTTGCGAAGACCGCGGGGACGACGTTGTATGTAAGCGGCGAGGAAAGCTTGCAGCAACTCAAGATGCGCGCGGAGCGGCTGGGGGTTGGACAGAGCGATCTGTTCCTGCTCACGGATACAAACCTCGACAACATGATCTACCAGATCGAGAGCATGCGCCCGCGCCTCGCGATCGTCGACTCGATCCAGACCATGTATCTCGATAGCATCCCGTCGAGCCCAGGCACTGTCACCCAGGTGCGCGAGTGCGCGCAACGGCTGCAGGCCATGGCGAAGTCATCAGGCATCCCGGTGTTCATCGTCGGGCATGTGACAAAGGACGGATCCATCGCGGGGCCAAAGGTGCTGGAGCACATCGTGGATACGGTGTTGCAACTGGAAGGCGACCGCTTCCACGCCCTGCGCCTGCTGCGCTCCATCAAAAACCGCTTCGGAACCACCAGCGAGGTCGGCGTGTTTGAAATGGCCGGCAGCGGGATGATCGAGGTGACGAATCCGAGCGAGGCCTTCCTCGCCGAGCGCATGATGAACGCGCCCGGCTCATCCATTGCCGTCACGATGGAAGGCACACGGCCGTTGCTGGTCGAAGTCCAGGCACTCACGTCATTCACACAGAACCCGATGGCGCGTCGCACCGTGAATGGCTTTGACTACAACCGCCTGTTTATCCTGCTGGCGGTGCTGGCGAAACGGATCGGCTTGCGTCTGCACGATCAGGACGTGTTCATCAATATCGTCGGCGGGATGAGCATTGACGAACCAGCCGCCGATCTCGCCGTCGCGATTGCCATTGCCAGCGCCAACAAGGGCCAGCCCGTGCCGACCGACATGGCGATCATCGGGGAGATTGGCCTGAGCGGCGAGATACGGTCGGTGGGTCATATCAGCGCGCGGTTGAATGAAGTCGCGAAGCTGGGCTTCAAGCGTTGTCTAATTCCCAAAACAGCGCGACCGGTCGAGTCGCCTGCGAGCAGCCTGCAACTGATCACGGCGCGCTCACTGGGCGAGGCGTTGGACGCGGCGCTCGCTTAGCGCCTTAAAACTTGCCGTTGATCGAGTCCAGGTAGCCGGTCAGTTCGACATACCCCACCCCGGTAACGGGTGCGTTGTCGCTCTGGCCGGTGATTTTTACCGCCCCTTCCCAATAGGTGATCGACACGTTCATCTGTTGATCCTTGATGCGCGCCTCGACCTGCAAATCAACGCTGTAGTCGGGGATTCTGACGCGCCATTTGACCGGGTAGACCGCCCCATTGTCCGGGCTGCGCCATTGATCCAGCACGTCGATCACGATCTGATCCTGGCGCAATACCCGCGTGCTGCCGTCAGGCTGTATCAACGTGCCGCCTGAGACGGGGTCGATGGTTCCGTCCGTGTTGCGGAAGCGATACAGCATCAACTCGCGCTGGTCGCTCAACTGCAACGCATACCAGTCCCAGCCCTGCGCGTTCGGACCGAGAGCGCTGGTGCTCCACTCGTGATCCATCCAGCTTTGCCCCGTGACATCAAAGGCGCCGCTTTCCGTCTGAATGCTGCCTTCGGTTTGCAGACGGGTGAACGAGTAATAGTACGACGCATTGCCGGGGGTGTCGCTCTTGGCGCTCAGCCCCTGATTGCCGTGACGGGCAATCGGTTTGATGGACTTCAGGGTGAGCGTGATGCTGTACGCGCCGTTTTGCGCCGACAGCCGAATCGCATCGCCGGTCTGATTGAGCCCGACCGCAGACCAGTTCTCCAGGTAAACCTTGTAGGGATCCGCGTTCGCGCCTGCCAGCCCCCCCGCCCCTCGACTGAAACGCTCTGCGGAGGCGTGTTTGTCGGCGGCGCTGTCCGTGACGGCAAAATGCGCAAAGTAGATCTGACTCGGCGCCAGCGCCGATTCGCGCGCCTGCACTTCCTGCAGCGGCAACAATGCCCGGCGAAAGAAGGTGAGTTGATAGCCAAAGTGCCGGCCGGTCGCGTCCGTCACGTTGCCGGTGTAATACCACCACTCCGTCTGAAAATCGGGGTGCGGCCCGTGGTCGGCTGGAAAGACAAAGGCGCGTGGCTGGAGCGCGCGCGCAAATTCGGTGTTGTACTCGCTTGCTCCACTGGGCAGCCCGCTGACGGTGGCGCGCGCCTCACCGGGTTGCTGCTGCGCCTGGCCAAACACAAACCACGCCAGCAGACCCAGGATGATCACGCCGCCAACAACCATCAGCGGACGCAGCAGGCGCCTAATCGATAGTGATCGCTTCATACGTTGCGCATGATTGTAGTACGGCGGTAGAATTACCAAAGAGATTATGAATCAGGAATTATGAGTTTATGAAAATCGCGGTATTGGGCGGAACAGGCAAAGAAGGTTCCGGCCTGGCTATGCGCTGGGCAGCCAAAGGACATGAGGTGGTGATTGGCTCGCGCGATGCGGCCAAGGCCCAGAAAGTGGCCGATGAACTGAATCTGGCGCTGGGCGCCGCCGGGCCGGCCATCGCTGGCGCGGACAATCTGACGGCCGCGCAAAATGCAGATATTGCGGTGTTAACCGTTCCCTATGCGGCGCACGTGGACACGCTCAACAGCGTCAAGGCTGCCTTGCAAGGCAAGGTTTTAGTCGATGTGACAGTGCCGGTCAACACGGCGGATTTCACGCGCGTGAGCGTCCCCCCCGGCGGCTCTGCCGCGAAGGAAGCTCAGGCGCTTCTGGGAAGCGGCGTCCATGTCGTGGCCGCGTTCCAGAATATCTCGTCCACCCACCTGAAGAAGCTGAATAGCATGATCGACTGCGACGTGCTGGTATGCGGCGACAACGACGAAGCCAAGAAGCAGGTGTTCAAGCTCGTCGAAGACGCCTCCATGCGCGGATGGGACGCCGGCCCGATCGACAACGCCGGTGTGGTGGAAGGACTGACGCCGATCCTGCTTGGCATCAACAAGCGCCACAAGATCAAGGGCGCGGGCATCCGGATTACAGGACTTTAAGAAAAAACGCATGGTTGAACTCTTTCCAATCGAAGGGCTGCCGATCATCCAGCCGGGCGACAATCTGTGCGCGATGCTGCTTACGGCGCTTGCGCCATTGCAGCCGCATGAAAATGACGTGCTCGTCGTGACCTCCAAAATCATCTCGAAGGCCGAGGGTCAATTCGTCAACCTGCGGGACGTGACGCCGTCGGAACGGGCCAATGAGCTGGCTCAAGTCACCCGCAAAGACCCGCGCCTGGTGGAGCTGATCCTGCGCGAATCCCGCTCGGTGTCGCGTGCTGCGCCTGGCGTGTTGATCACCCAGCACAACCTGGGGTTTGTATCGGCTAATGCCGCCATCGACCACTCCAACGTGTCGACCGACATCGACGTCGTCCTGCTCATGCCGACTGCGCCAGACCGCACTGCGGCAGAACTGTGCGCCGCACTATCACAGGCATTCGGCGTCCATATTGCGGTCGTCATCGTCGACAGCCACGGCCGGCCACACCGGCTGGGAACCGTCGGCGTGGCGGTTGGCGTCGCGGGGATGCCCGGCGTTGAGGACTGGCGCGGCCGGCCGGACTTGTTTGGTTACGCGCTGCAACACACAGACATCGGCCTGGCCGACATGGTCGCTTCTGCGGCGACCTTGCTGCTCGGGCAGGCCGCAGAAGGGGTGCCGGCGGTGCTGGTGCGCGGCGTCACGTATACGCGGCGCGATGGCACGGCGGAAGAGATCTATCGCACGGCGCAGATGAACCTGTACGCATAGTGCCGCGTGACAACGTGACAACGTCATTGCTCTGAATCCTATAGGATGGAAACGCCCTCGCCCATTTTCCGCAGGCGGATGATCCGGCGCTACACGTCGCAGGAAATCGCGCCAGCGATTATCGATGACTTGATCGAAGCGGCCATCCGCGCCCCATCCCCGCACAATCGCCAGCCCTGGCGATTTGCCATCGTCAGCGGCGCTACCCGCTACTCGCTGGCGGGCGCGATGGGCAACCAGCTTCGATCCGACCTGACCCGCGACGGCGTGCCGCCCGACGCGATTGAGCGCGACACGGGCCGCTCCCACCAGCGGATTACTTCGGCGCCCGCTGCGATCCTCGCTTGCATGAGCATGCGCGACATGGATATGTATCCCGATGAAAGGCGCAACACGGCGGAGCGGTGGATGGCTGGACAAGCAGTGGCGGCGGCCATTGAGAATATCCTGTTGCGCGCAACAGAACTCGGAATTGGCGCCTGCTGGATGTGCGCACCCCTGTTCTGCCAGGCCGTCGTGAGAGAGACGCTGAGCCTGCCCGATGACTGGGAGCCCCAGGCGCTGATCACCCTCGGGTATGCGGCTGATGCGGGCAAGAAACGCGAGCGGATGCGCGTTGACGAAGTGAGAATAGCGGCAGATGTCTGACTTCTCCAAGACGCTTCGCGAGACATCTGCCGCTATCGCTATCGGATAAATACCCCGTGCATCCACTTGTCAAAGGCCTGACGCACCGTCACACCCATACCCAGATCGTCTGCGACCGTGAGCAGGTCCTCGCGATGGACGATCCCGTAGCGGTTCTTTTCAAAGTAGGTGTGTAGCCACAAAATAAACCGGGCGTCACCGACAGTGCGCCTGACCTCGTCGTAGAATAATGGGCCTTTGCCATACACAATCGGAAAATAGAGCGCGCGGTCAAACCCAAGCGTCGGTTGATCGACGATAGTATCCTTCCCCGCGTCCAGTTCGGCGTGATATCGCGCGATCAGGCGTTGCTCTCGCAGACCCGCCGCATAGTCCGCCCCATGGCGCTGTTCCATGTAGAGCAAGGTGCTGTATTGCGCCAGCGATTCGTCAAGCCACGGCTCGTTGATCTGATCGCTGCCCAGCATCCCATACCACCACTGGTGCGCCACCTCATGCGCGACAATCCACTCCAGATACCCCGGATCCCCGCTGTACAAGGTGTCCAGCACCCCCGCGAGCATTGGATACTCTATCCCGCCCGCAGTCGTCCCGGATGGAAACACCTTCAGTTCTTTGTAGGGATAGACCCCAAAACGGCTTTCATAAAACAGCAACGCTGCACTGGCATAATCGAGCACATGCTGGGCGGCTTGTTGATTGCCAGGCAGGTAGTAGCTGCTCACCAGCACATCGCCGCCGGCGGCCGCAACCGGCGCAGACACGACGCGATACTCGCGGCTGGCGTGTATTGCGAAGTCCCGCACCGGCCCGGCGACGCATGACGTCACTGATTGATGCAACAGCACATCGGATGGCGGCGCTATTTGAGGATCGAGAGGCGTCTGTGTGCAAGCACCCGTCGCGACAATGACCAGATCAGATGGGGCCGTGATGCGCACGCGGTACAGGCTGGCTTCGGCAAAAACGATATCGCCGTAGTCGGGCGCCGCATCCACCCGCCAGCCGCGCTGATCATGCACGGGGATCATGGCGTACGCATCTGGCAACGCCAGCACCTGATCGACCCAGCCAAAGGTGCGATACCCGCTGTTGGATCGAAGCGGCGCCGTAATGACGTACTCCAGGCTGAGACTCACCGCATGACCGGGCAGCACCGGCTCGTTTAGCGGGATGCTCACTACTGACGTATCGGTCAGTCGTTGGGAATCCGTAACTGAGCTGCCTGCAACCGCGCGGACATACGGGATGGGTAGCACAGAGGCGCCGTTGATGTGAACATCCTGAACGTGCATACTCCCGCCCAGATATTCCGTATTCGGGTACAAGCGGAGCATCAGTTCTGTCAACGGGTCTGCTGCATGGTTCACAACCACGACCTGTTGGGCGCCGTATACGTGCTGCATATCTGCATCGATCGTGATGTCAATGTCATATCGCGTGGCGTCAGGGGCCTGCCCCACATCGCCTTCGTATGAGGGCAACAGAGCGCCGGCATATGGATTCAGACTCGCAGGAGTCGCGACCTCGCGCGGGGTGCCTAGAGGCAGCGGGGTGCGCCGGGGCTGACCGGGCGCTGATGTCGCGGGGATAACCGTCGTTTTCGCGAGAGGCGTGATGAGCGATCGCGGCATCGCTGTGGGGACAGCGGGATTCTGTGCTGCAGGATTGATGTGTGAAGAGGACGCACCGCCCCAGGCAACCAACAAGGCAAAGAGCAGCAGAAGGGTGATTTGTCGCTTGTGTCTCATGTTCTGCTTGTAACTGTTCGTTGCGCAGACAGTATAATGCTTAAGAGCAATGTTGATCTCCCGCATGATTCGAAAGACACTCCCAGTATGGGCGGCTGTGTTGTTTATGATGAGCGCCTGTAGCGGCGCCGTGGTGGAAAGAACGCCTGTGCCGTCAGCGACCATACCCCTTCCCACACCACGCCCAACTATCACACCGCATCCAACGCCAACCCAGGCGGCAGCGACGCTGGTCGCCCCGCGCGAGCCGACGCCGTCGCCGACACCCGTCACATACAAGGTTCAGGATGGCGACTCGCCGATTGTGATCGCTAATAAGTTTGGCGTCAGTGTCGCGGACTTGATGTCTATCAACAAAATCGACCCGGCAACACTCCAGATCGGCGCGATTCTAATCATCCCCGTCGGCCCGGTGTCGGCTCAGTCCAACAACGCCTTATTACCCTCGCCCACCCCAGGCCCATACGCGATCCGTGGATTGAATGTGTACAAGACGCCCGTTGGCAGCCTGGAGTGCCTGGGGGAAGTGTTCAATCCCGGCCCCAATGCGCTTGGCAACGTCCAATTGCAAATATCGTTGTTGGATCAGGCCGACCAGACGTTGCTGGTCGAACCCTTCCTGGTGGCGTTGCAGGTCGTCCCTGCCGGTCAGAGTTCACCATTCCGATTGCTGTTTACCGACCCGCCGGCGACCTATGCCAAGTTCAGCATCACGCCGTTGCGCGGCGAGACGGTGGACCCCGCATCGCGCTATGCACAGATCAAGGTCGCCAAAACCAGCGGCGCCGCAAAAGGATCACAGTATCAGGTCACCGGCGAACTCACCAACGCGGACAAAGTCGATGCAACCAAGGTGCGCGTGATCGTCACCACCTACGATGCGGAGAAGCGCGTCATCGGCTTTCGCGATGTCGTGGTCGCCGAGGGGCTGCTCGCGCCCAACGCTGCACAGCCATTTGATATCACGCTGGCTTCATCAATCAACACGGTGGCCTCATTTGGCGTCGTGGCGGAAGCGCTTCTGGCGACGCCTTGACGTTACGCGCTTCGCGCGCTTTGCGCGCTTTACAGCATGTTGACCGGGTCAACGTCCACTTCGCACTCGCGGGGAATTTCCAACCCATCCAGTAGCGTCCGGGGAGATAGCGTTCGCACAAACAACTGCCAGCGAAAGCGGTTGTTGCGGCGGGCAAAATAGGCCTGTGACGGCCCGATGATATCGGTTTGTGCGGGCACGCGGCGGCGCAACTGCCGCGCCAGCAGTTCGCACGCCAGGCGCGCCTTTGCATCGTCTTCGTGATCGAACTCAAACCGCACCAGCCGGATGTACGGTGGCAGGTTCAACATCCTGCGTTGCGCCAGCTCAAAGCGCGCAAAACCGGCCACGTCGTGCGTCGTGGCGAACGTAATCGCGGGGTGATCGGGGTTATAGGTCTGCACGATCACTTTACCCGTCAGAAGGCTGCGCCCTGCCCGTCCTGCAACCTGCTCAATGAGATCGAAGCCGCGCTCGGATGCGCGAAAATCGGGCAGAAACAACCCCACATCCGCAAGGACGACGCCAACCAGCGTCACGAGCGGCAGGTCGAGCCCTTTTGCAATCATCTGCGTGCCGACCAGCACATCGGCTTGCTGGTTTACAAAGCGCTGCAACAGCTGATCGGCGCTCGTGCGCCCGGCGCCGATACTGGCGTCTTTGTCCCACCGCACCACGCGCGCGCGGGAACTGTTCGTGGATCGCCTGCTCGACCTTCTGCGTCCCGATACCGATAAACCGGATACGGGGGCTGCCGCAGACAGGACAAGCAGATGGGACGCGTTCGGTATGGTTGCAGGTATGACACTTCAGGCTCGCTTCGCGTGACTGACTCTTTTCTTTGGCCTTAGGGCTACCCGCGCTACGCGCGTCCAAAGGCTGGTGATAGGTGAGCGGCGTGTCGTCATTGGGACAACGCAACGCATGACCGCAATCGCGACAAAGGACGCACGACGCACTGCCGCGCCGGTTGAGGAAGATAATAGCCTGTTCACCGCGTCGCAGGGTCTCAGTCAGCGCAATCGTCAACGCGCCGCTGAACATGCTCATGTTCCCGCCGCGCAACTCGGCGCGCATATCGATCACCTGCACATCCGGCATCGGCTGGTACATGACTACGTCTGCCCCCTGGGGACTCAAAGCAGCTTCGGGTTTTGCAACGGGATGCACGCCTAACCGGGCGGCCTGATCTGCTATCCGGTGCATGTGGCTGCGCACGCGATTGGGCAGTTCCAGCACGCGAATCTGGTCCTCCTGCGCCATGCGCCACACCTCAAGCGAGGGGGTCGCGCTCCCCAGGATCAACGTCGCGCCGGTTGCGCTGGCATACTGGATCGCCACGCGACGCGCATCGTAACAGGGCACCCAACTGGATTTATAGGAATGGTCGTGTTCCTCATCGATGACGATCAAGCCCAGCTTTGGCACAGGGCTGAAAAGCGCCGAGCGCGCGCCGACAACGACCGACAGTTCGCCCGAGCGGATTCTGCGCCAGGTATCGTAGCGTTCACCGGGTTTCAAGCGGCTGTGGATGAGGGCCACCTTGCCGGGAAATCGCGATAGAAAGCGCCGCGCAGTTTGCGGCGTCAGGCTGATCTCGGGCACAAGCACCAGCGCGGCCTGTCCGCGTTGCAACACCTGGTCGACGGCTCGCATGTAGACCTCGGTCTTGCCAGACCCCGTGACGCCGCGCAAAAGAAACTGCGGGCGGCGCATGACCTTGCGCCCAGACGCATGTTCTGGCGTCCTACCCTCCCCCTGCATCGCTTGCTGGACGGCCTCCCATGCGCGCGCCTGATCGCTTGTGAGCGGCGGCGGGCTGGACACCACATAGTCAATATCCGCCAGCGGATCGCGCCAGCGCTCGGCGTCGCCGAGAAGCACGTAATCGCGCTCGGCCAGCCAATCGATATCCGCCCGGTTGGCGCCGGTTTCAGCGAGGATCCACTCAGCCCAGGCAAGCCGATCGTGCTGCTGCAGGTAGTTGAGTATCGACAAACGCCGGTTGAGCACCGTGGCGCGGTGCGGGCGCGCCTGCACTTCCGCAGTCATGTTGGCCCTCACAATCTCAAGCGTCGCATCGGATATCACGAGCTGAGCCATGGTGGTGCGGCGCGGTTTGACCGCGACTGGCTCAAGCGTCGAAGTGCGCGCGACAATGCCATCGTCCACCAGCGCTTTGAGCGCCGATCGCCAACGCTTCTCCTTGCGCAGAGCAACTTTGAGTTTTGACTCGGTCTGCGCGCCTTTGACTTGTAACAGCGTGATGATCTGCGAGCGCACATCCGTAACCGGCTGCGCCGAGGGTTGCTGCGCCTCGTTGACAAGCTGGTACAGATAGGCTGAACTGGGCGTGTAACCCGGCGGGATCATCAACGCGCAACAGCGACCGAGCGGAGCGTGGTACTCGGCTGACATCCAGCGCGCGAGGGACAGTTGGTCCGGATTCAGCGCGGGTTTGTCGTCAATCACCGATTGGATCGGCTTCAGAGCGTAGTCAAGGCGGGCTTTTGGCTGCGCTGTCGCGCCATCCGCAAGGGACGTAACAATCCCGGCAACCAGGCGATTACGCAGTTGCACAACGACGGCCACACCAGGCGCCACTTTGCCCAATAGACCTGCTGGAATGGTATAGGTAAGTGTGCCCGCCACGGCATCGGACAGGGGCGCTACTTCGGCGCTCGGTGCTGCGTCTGACATGCAATCTACTATAACAGCGTAAACCCTTCGGGTGTGCCTGATCGAATCGTAATCTCGCCCTATACACCCGAAGGGTTTGCTAATGACTCCGAGTAAGGGTGCGTGGGTCGCGCACGAAGAACTGCAGCATCACTATCCCAAGCATGGTAATCGCAGCAGTGATGCCAAACAGACCGGCATACCCCAACCGCTCCGCCAGCACGCCCGCAAAGAGCGGTGAGAAAATAAACACCGCGCCGGTGATAGTGTTGTAGATTCCGATATACGTCGGGCGCATTTCCAGCGAGCTGAACTCAAAGGTGATCATATTGCCGAGGATGTCCGCGGCGATTGACAGACCCTTGAGCGCGAAGACCACATAGAACAACACCGGCGACGAGGTCAGGATGGCGACCAGGAGTAACGCGACGTTGGCCGCGTTGGCGATAATCTGCAACACTTTGTAGCCGATGCGGTCGGCGATCCAGCCGCACACCAGGTTGCCCACCGCCTGCCCCAGGTACATGGCGATCGGGAAGGTCACGATCACGCTTTCGGGCAGCCCCCAGCGTTCCTTGGCCGCCACAGCCAGGAAGTTGCCCGACATCCCGCCCAGGTAGAGCACGCACATCGAGATGATGAAGCGCGAGTAGTTCGCGTCCGCCCGTAAGACGGACGGGATCTTTTTTAAGAAGGCGGCGTACCCCTGCGCCCGCGGAGGCGCCGCGAGCCAGGGCTCGTGAACGCGCGTCAGCCAGAACCAGGCAATGAGCGAGCACACCCCGGCGCCCAGGAAGAGCAGTGCATACCCATTGGGAAAAGCAAACCGTTCCAGGACGGCGCGATTGACGATCGCGCCGATCACCGCCAGGCCGATGCCAACCACGCCGGCGATCCCAGTCAGCCGCCCACGCTTCTCCAATGGGATGATGCGCGCATACAGCTCCTGCATGCCCACGGCATTGAAACCCGCCCCCACTGTATTCCAGGTCAGGAGGATAAAGAAGACCACCAGCGCCAGCGGTGGATTGAGCGGCACGAGCAGGAAGATGGCTAGTCCGAGCAACAGTAATGGCAACCGCTCGGCGATAAGCACGGAGGGAACCAGCAACTTCTTGATCTGCGGAAAACGCGCGATGATGGGCGTCGCAAATAGCTGTGGGACAGACACCCCGGCGAAGCTGATCGTCATAATCAGGCCAACCAGCACCTTGCTGTCGGACAGGTTGCTCACAAACAGCGGCAGAATCACCCCCGAACTGATCAGGCTGCCGGCAAAGGTGAGGAAGCTGCTGTTGAGCAGGTTGGCGGTGAAATTAGGGTATACCGCAGATTCGTGGGTAACTTTTCGGCGACTGGGGGAGAATAGGAGAACGGAGGGTTGACAAGCATGGGAAAGGCAGTAAAGAG
>CAIXPS010000129.1 GCA_903921365.1 uncultured bacterium
CCTTCCGGATGGAGTTGGTCAAGCTTTGAAGATCTTGAATCTAAGCTAGGAATACTCCCTCCGTATATTCAAGAGGCTTATCACGTCATCAGAGACAATAAACTAGTTGAGAAATATAGTAAAACAGATCGAGATGGCAGTGCAACAAAAGGTGATTCGGGAACTGCAAATAGTAATGCGCGACCAAGTAGCGGCAAGTAACGCGATATGCACTGATTCGGGATATTGCCTATCAATGACATGTTTTGTGGGTCAAAATAGTTTATCAACAAAGATGTTAGTAATATCTAATGCACCATAATCATACGATTTACAATATCCTTGCGAAGATTGTGACATAATCCTGTTTATATTACTTACTGATTCGACAGGATACTGAAAAATATAAGGTTACAACAGCATTTTGAGATTAACACAAGGATTTACCAATGTCATATTACTTTGTTGAGGCAGAGCTTCACTTGATCATGATAAATATCAGTGTCCATAGAGTAGCATTTTCCACAATGCCGTTGCAATCGCTTTATAATCAACTTGCCCCACAGACTTAAATCTAAACAGTTCCCAGTACACCTTATCAGAATTCCACATCAGATAGTTCACTGAGGCGGACCCACCCTTGGTCTTCATGCCGTCAAGCGTCAGCGAATAGGTGCTCTGGACTGTCCCGTCCTTGTATGAAATCAGCTTGCAACTGAACGGTTCTACATTCTTAGCAACACGCAACAGCGTGATCTGGATCGTCTTGCCAGTCACTGTCTTGCCGTCATTCTCCGCCGGCAATGGCGCTTTAGCGTCCACGTTCAACAGGAAGTAGGTCGGTTTGTCACACAGGTTGTACACAGCGCTACCGTCCCGATAGGCCTGGATCAGCCCTTTGCGCATTCCCAGCGCATCGGACAACCCATTGAGCAGTGCCGGATCAGTATCGTATAGCGGTGCAATCTCCTTCATGCTCTCTGGTGTGTTGAATGCCGGCAACGCGAACCGCGTGCGCACGTAATCGTCCACCGCATTCTGCACCACACACGGGTCGTCTGCAACGCCGTACGGCTGCAAACCATCGGGACGAATGACCTGGAATGTCCATTTCGTCCCCCGCGGGCATGGTTTCCCGGTGATCATCGTGGGCGAGTAGTTGATCACCGGCGCATAAGGACCGCCGATGATACGCCCTTGCTCGTCTCTGGGAAGTTGGTCTTGCAGAGCAGCCAGGGTTGCAGTAGGTACTGGAGTTGCTAACGCTACTGTCGGAATACTGGTCGGCAACGCGAATACCGCTGGCACTGCGGTCGGTACGGCAGTTGGCGATGTCGCAGGTGTTGTGGATGTGGCAAGCTGTTCAGCGGGCATCGTTTGACTTGGTTCCAGGTTGGACGTTTGCCTGCTGCAGGCTATGGTTACTATCGCTACTACCGTCATGAGCGTCAGTCTTGAAGTCAATTTCTTCATCACATACTCCTCATAGCCAAGTTACTTCTGTCCAGCCAGTTCCGCATCGATAGCGGTCTTGATGAAGTCATAAGGCACTGCACCCACCAGCCTGCGCCCGTTTACGAAGGTGACAGGCGTCCCGCTGACACTCAACGCAGCGCCGGCTTTCATATCCGCATCGACGATGGCCTTGCTCTCGCCCGATGCCAGGCACGCGCTCAGTTTCGTTTTGTCCAGCCCGACGCCGCCAGCCCATTCCAGCAGTTTCGCGTCCGTAAGCTGCCCGCTGTTCTCGGCGAACTGGTTCTCGAAGATCAGATCGTGGTAGTCCCAGAATGCCTGCGAGCCTTGTTTGCCCGCGCACTCCATCGCCTCAGCCGCGCGGTTGGACTCCGGTCCCAGGAAGGCGTAGTGCCGGTATGTGATCGCCACTTTGCCAGTCTTGACGTAATCGGTGATGACCTGGCGCTCCGGGCCAAGCACCAGTTGACGGCAGAATGGACATTGTGGATCGGCATAAACAACAATCTGCACAGGCGCATTGGCTGAACCCAGCCGGGTATAGTCACGCGCGCCGGCCAGCGTCTGTGTCACCGACGTATCCGGAATGACCTGCGTGTTGGTTGCTGCACCAGGCTGTGAGGGTGAACCCTCCGCCGATGGTGTCGCTGTCGTCAAAACCAGCACGATATTGGCCGTCTGTGGCGCCAGCGCCGCTTGCGCCTGGGCAGTTCGACCGAAATCGTAATGCGTGAGAATCGTCAGGGCAATGCCAAGCAGTGCGCCCAGCGCAAACAGGCACAGGTGCGAGAAGAAAAGCACCATGCCGTTGATACCTGATGCGAATGGCCCGCTTTGTCTCTGAGCGGGTCTTCGCTCCACCATCTCCCGATCGGATTGAGTGTCGTCAGTCGTCGTTTGCATGATTCAATACATCCTTCCAAAACCTTGCTGCAGATAAAGTGTTGCGATCAGACCGTCATTCCTGATTGTTGATGCCGAACATGGGTTGGCTTCGCGCGACACCCACCACATGTGCGGCGCTGAGCGCGAATGGCCCGCCAAAGACTCGTAAAGGCTTCAAGGTCACTGTGACTTTGACCCGGTTGCCGTCGCGCACACATGAGGTCGTCACCGCACTACCGCAGCCTTTGGCGTTTTCACACACGGCCCGCACCGCGGCGGCGCAGGCGCCGGCAGCCGAGTGCGTGCCGCCACCACCAAACTGGAC
>CAIXPS010000130.1 GCA_903921365.1 uncultured bacterium
AAACCTTAGTGATGTCTTGATCACAGACAACAAGACTATCAATAATGTTATCTTTGGCGCACATTCCTGGAATTGGGCGGCATTCTTTTTTAACGTATTATGGCTTTTTTACAGGAAAATGTATGTCTACGGCTTTATCGGGGTTATTAGCCTGTTAATTATTGGCGAGATTTTAGATGCAACTGGTCAAAATGTATCTATTGGTGGTCTTGCTATCGGTTATGCGCTAGGTCTAATGGGAAATAATATATATCTATATAAAATGATTTCAAATATCAGACAGCAAAGTCAGCGTAGCCAAAGCGATTTGGAGCAATATTTAATTGAATTTGGAGGCGTAAACTGGTGGGCTTGTTTGCTTGCCTTTTTTGTTTATTTTGCAGCGGCACTCGGTCTGACTTTTGGACCGCAGCTAGTTAGGCTAAGCTCCAACGTATCGCCCGAAACTGTGGCAACTGTCTCTGTGCCCGCACCTTCAGTCACGGTCTCACCACCACAGCCTCAACCCACCCAAACTCCTGCGACTCGGCAGCCAGAACAACCTCCTTTGGCGCGGGTTCCAGACACTAAGTATCAGGAAGCCTTGGCAGCATACAACAAAGGAGACTACCAAACTGCCTTTCAATTGATGCAGCCTCTTGCTGAGCAGGGTTTGGCTGATGCCCAGTTTAAACTGGGAAAAATGTACGTCGATGAACTTGGTGTAACACGGAACATTGCCGAGGGCATTAAATGGCTTACCAAAGCAGCCGAACAAGGCGACGCTAAGAGCCAAGCCAAACTTGGCATAATGTATGCCGAAGGAGATGGCGTAAGACAGGATTTTGCTGTTGCTAGTGCATGGTATAGCAAGGCCGCAGAAAACGGCAACCCAATTGCACAAAACAACCTAGCGACAATGTATCAAGATGGGCAGGGTGTTTCGCAAAACACTGAACTTGCTCTCATGTGGTATCGCAAAGCTGCTGACCAGGGGTATGTTGCCGCACAAACTAATTTAGGACTTATCTATCGTATCGGAAAACTAGTGACTCAAGATAATGCAGAGGCTGCCAAATGGCTGTCGATGGCAGCTAATCAAGGTCATCCTCAATCACAAACAATCCTTGCAATTATGTCTGAGAAAGGAGAGGGGGTCCCTCAAAATTATGATATTGCCGCCACTTTATATAGGAAGGCCGCTAACCAGGGATTTGCACCAGCTCAAACCCATCTCGGAATCATGTATATGGAGGGAAGGTCTGTATCTAAGGACGTCGGAGAAGCTCTGAAGTGGTTTAGTAAAGCTGCCGAACAAGGTAATGTTGATGGCGCAAAAAACCTAAATCGCCTCTTTGACGAACAAAATGATGTTGCTACAACAGCGTACAATAAAGGTGACTATGATACTGCGCTGAGAATATTACATCCTCTAGCGGAACGTGGCAGTTCAGTAGCGCAGCATTCTTTAGCCTTTATGTGTGAGAAAGGATATGGCGTACCAAAGGATTTATCAGAGGCTGCTAAATGGATGCGTAAATCTGCAGACCAAGGTAACGTAGACTCCCAATTCGATCTGGGGGTTTTCTATGAAAGAGGTTGGGGAGTGCAGAAGGACATCGTTCAAGCTTCTGGTTGGTACAAGAAGGCTGCCGACCAGGGTGATCAAGAGGCCAAGGCAAGCCTCCAGCGCCTAAAAGCAGGCGGGGCGGCTACTAAGCAGTGAGTCTAAACTGGGGAACAGTGAAATAATACGATACAGATATATCAAATATCTAGAAATGCAGGCTGCACAAGCGTGTAATGGGAGGCAAGAATGTATCGGAAGGCAGATATAATATCCATCCAGGTAATAATGGGGACGTTAGTATGGATGTCGTCGGGCATGGCAGCAAGTTTCTCATGCGTAAATGTCAAGCAGCCATATGCTGTTGCAATCTGTTCGAACGAGCAATTATCCAGCCTCGACCAAATCATGGGGCAGAGATACCAAGTGATGCGAGATGGATTGAGCGGGTCAACGCAACTGTCATTCATTGATAGTCAGCTTAACTGGGTAGATGCTGTAAAAAGACAATGCAATATTCCAGAAAGTGGCGTTTTATCTGATCAGCAGATTTCAACTCAGTCGCTGTGTCTACAACAATATTTTGCAAGACGCGTGACTGATATAGACAATGGCGTCTGGCTTGATAATCGTGCATCGAATGAGGCTAATCTTAGTCTTGACGAGCGGCAACAAATACAAAACATCTTAATCAAGATAGGGGTGTATGCAGGTAAAGCTGATGGACGGTTTGGTCCAGGCATGCGAAAATCCATAGCCTCCGCTCAACAAAAATATGGCATCGCAATAACGGGGTACGTTAATGCAGAGCTACTTAGCAAAATTGGTATAAATGTCGCTCTTTCGCCACAGCTTATACAGGCAACAAATAATACACCAAGCGTATCATTTCGCTGGGTTCCCCAATCAGTGAGGTCGTCGGATGTAGCGCAAGTTGAAAATATCAATGGAAGTAAGTTCTTCATATCTTGTAGCTACAATACTGATGATATGGGTCCTAGCATTGGCTATGAGTATAAAAATAGTCCAAACTTATTAACCGGTATGAAAACCGCATATATCGTTGTAGATGGCAGGAGCTTCACCGTTCCGTTTAACGGAGGTCGTGTAAGCATTCACAATAGTAGTGATCTGGCCGTGTACCAACAGCTACTTAATTCGCTTATCGGGTCATCCAGTCAAACTATTACAGTTGAGGTGCCAGCGCTGCAAATATCAGAACAGTTTACTCTATTAGACGCCAAGAGTGTGTTAGGAAATGAGAGTGAGAGTTTTACGAATTGTTCAGTTAATCAAGATGAGCCAGCACCAGTTGCTTTGGAAGTATCGAGTCCTGTCGTGGTTCCACAACATGCATCTGTCAGTCAACCATCAACAATCCCTGTCAATCCACAACCTTCATCTCAACAGACAACACAATCCAGCACTGTCACTGATGTTTATCAGCGAATCGTGGACAAGTGTCATGCAATGGATACTACTGCGGTATTCCTGTGTGTCTTCCAAAACTGATGCTCAAGATAAAACAAAGCGGGCGACCAACGGAGTCATGATCATGAAGAAGTATGCACTGGCAGCAACGCACATCAGTGTCCTCTTGGCATTATGTGGGTGCAAGGTAGATAGCAAAAGTGAAATATTTCTGACTGATGCGTTTGACGTTGCGTCTGACCAAACTAAGAGTATGGAAATTAATAGTGAGTTTCGTATTGAAGTATCAAGTAAGGCAACTTGTGATGAAAAACGAGAAAAATTTACAGAAGTAATGTCAAGATACTTTTCATCCTTGACATCAATCGAATGCCGATATGTGAGTGGCGGGTCTGATTATATGGCGTTTATGGCAAAAACGCCAATCATAAACGGCAATAAAGTGTTGCCAAATAATGCTTTCGCTGGGTTATCGGTTGCTTCTAATGCTAGCAAAAGCATAGTAATCACTGCTATATTAGATCACGATAGGTTTGCTGCATTGAACAAAGAGATATCAGATATTAGTTCTATGGCTAATATGGACCTTCATGATGTATCATTCGATCTAAACAACGATGGACGAGATACATATATAGTTGGTGGCGCGTCGGCTTTCGTTAACAACAAACCGATGATAATTACTGATGCAACAGTCAGCCGACGTGAGAAGTTGCTAATACGCTTATCTGATGTTGCTGTCGCCCAGCTTCAACAGCAGGGAAGTGTCCCGCTATTTATGGTGAAAATGAGCAACTAATGTTAAGTCACAAGCTAATGTTATCACAAAGTGTAGCGCGACAATCTAGATGGGATAAGCGCGACAATCAGGATGAGAAATCTCGGCCGCGATGGGGTTATGATTGTCGCGGCGCGACACGAAGTCAAGAGAAAATTTTCTTGCGTTGATTGACGCAGCGCGACAATCAGGATGAGACTTCGGCTTTGTCCTTCGCCAACTGACGGTCAGCGTCGTGCTTGCGTTCTATGGCATCCCGTCTTCGATAGCTCTCGACGTTCATTTCGAGAATGGTCGCATGGTGAACGAGGCGGTCAACGGCTGCCAAGGTCATGGCATAATCGGGAAAGATTTTTTCCCACGCGCCGAAGGGTTGGTTGGCGGTTATCAAGAGCGATCGACGTTCGTAACGTGCGCCGATCAATTCAAATAGGACACTGGTTTCTGCTTGATCCTTGGTGACGTAGGCGAAATCGTCAAGGATCAAGAGGTGGTACTTATCCAACTTTGCGAGGGCGTTTTCTAGGTGAAGCTCGCTTCTTGCGATTTGTAGTTTCTGAACAAGGTCGGTCGTTCGCGCAAACAGAACTCGCCAACCGTTCTCGATCAACGCAAAACCAAGGGCTGCCGCAAGATGACTCTTCCCGCCGCCTGGCGGACCCAACAGAATAATGTTGGCTCCTTTATCGAGCCAAGTGTCACCTGCAGCGAGCGCCATTACCTGAGCCTTACTAACCATGGGTACAGCTGTGAAATCGAAGGTTGCGAAAGTCTTTCCGCTGCGCAAGCGGGCCTCTTCAAGGTGACGCTCGAAGCGCCGTCGTGCGCGCTCGGCGATTTCGTGTTCGATGATGGCGGCAAGGAAGCGAGCAGCTGGCCATCCCTCCTTGTCGGCACGAGCGGCTATCTCCGGCCAGTTGGTTTTGATTGCGGGCAACCTTAGGTCGTTGAGCATGAGAGCGATGCGCCCGATGTCGATTGGGTCGGACGCTTTCCCGGTGGTGGTGTCAGTGATGTTCATGGCGCGACCCCCATGTCTTGCTGGGCACGGATGGTTCCGAGGTCGTCATAGGCAGCGAGATGCGTGATAACGACGACGGAAACCACGGGCACGGCTTCGTCACCAGGACCGAATAGGGCGCTCAGCGCGGTGATGTCTGGCAAATGACCTTGGTCGAGATCACTGGTGAGCCGTTCGGCCAGTTCGGCCTCACAGGCCCGGTCGTGAGCCAGGGCCAGCAGTTTGACCATGGTTTTGCAGGCCGCCCGCGGCGTCAGGCGGCTCAGCAGGCACTCGAAGGTTCGGGCATAGGCTTGACGAGGAAACAACTGCTCGCGGTACACGAGATTGAGTAGCGCCATTGGCTTGCGCTTCAGGGAATGGATGACGTGGTGGTAATCGACGACATGGCCGCGCCCACCATCGGGTTTGGGGCGCCCGCGGGGTAACGTCATCAACGACGTCCCACCAACGAAGAGGTCCAATCGGTCGTCATAGAGATGGACGCATAGCCTATGTCCGATCAAGCGTGATGGTACAGTATAAAAGACCTTGCGCAGAGAGAACCCGCCTGAAGAGGTGACGTTGACAGAGATTTCTTCATAGTCGGTTGTGCGATCTACGGGCAATGGCTTGAGCACGGCCCTTTCTATCGTGATTTGCTTGCCGTTGCGGGCATTGCGGCGGCTGACGGTCTCCCCCACGAAGCGGCGATAGGCTGTGAGTTCCGTGAAGTCCGTCGAGCCGCGCAGGATCAGGGCGTCCTCAATCGCCCGGCGCAGATGGCCATGCGAACTCTCGACCGAGCCATTCTCGTGCGCGATGCCCCGGTTGTTGCGCGACGGCGTCATGCCATAATGGTTGCACAGCACCTCGTATCGACGGGTCTGGTCTTCCTTGGCGGACTCGTCGAGATTCCGAAAGGCTGCGGACAGGCTGTCGGTGCGATGCTCCTTTGGTGCCCCCCCCAACGTCCAGAGCGCGTTTTGCAATCCCTCGGCTGCACAGGCCGGGCGAACGCGCCACCCGCGGCCGGTCCAAAGCGCCACCCCTGGCCGGGCGAACGCGCCACTCTGGGCCGGTGAAAGCGCCACCCCGTCGGAGGGCCTGAGCCACTGCTGACCTTGTAGTCACCGGAAGTATCGTCGCCTCCTTTGGAAGGAAAGCGGCGATGCCGAGACCGAGGTCAGCCATGCGACGGATCAAGGAAGTTCTACGATTACGTGTTGCGCTGGGCGACAATGTCAGCGCGATCGCGGCCGGTGCCCGAGTGGCCCGGTCGTCGGTACGCAAGTACCTGAAGCGAGCGGCGGCAGCCGGGATTGACGCCGCAGCGGCCGAGAATCTGACGGACGACGTGTTGGAGGCGGCGCTGTTTCCAGCGCAGCCGCTGCCCGGAGACCGTGCGGAGCCGGATTGGGCGGCAATCGACCTGGACTTGCGGCGCAACCGCCACGTCACGCTCAAGCTGGTGTGGATGGAGTACAAGGCCGCGCATCCGGACGGGTTCGGCTTGACGCAGTTCAAGCACCACTACGCGCAGTGGCGCAAAGAGGCCAGGCTTGGACTGTCGATGCACCAAACCCACCGGCAAGTGCGCCGTGCGTTCGGTGGCGCAGAGCGCCACGCGCACGGCTGCAACGGTCGTGCGTCGCTTCGCTCCTTCGCCCTCGTGCCGCCACAGGCGGCACAGCGCCGCTAGCGGCGCTTGGCTTTCAGGAAAGAGGCGGCTTGAACGCCTTAGAGTTCCATGGAATGCCGTTACGATCTTGGCCTTCCCGAACAGCCGAGCGAGCATCTCGCCGAACTGGCACACGTCATCGGAACCGGCGCCGGCCTCTTTGCCGCCAGCTTGGCCACCAACGACTTCGCTGGCATCGAGCAAGGCCAGTTGCGCCTCCACCGGTCCGATGCATTGCCTCTGTCGCCGGAAGTCCGTCACCTGCGTCGCGAGATCGAAAGCCGGATGCCGCGGGTGCGGATCGAGGACATCCTGCTCGACATCGACCGGCGCTGCGGTTTCACCCGCGCCTTCCACCCGGTCGCCGGCTATCAGCCACAGCCACGGGATAGTTATCGGGCGTTGCTGGCCACCCTGATCGCCCACGGCACCAACCTCGGCCTGACCGCCATGGGCGACAGCGTCGAGAACCTGACGGCCGCCGACCTCCAGCAAACCTCGCACTGGTTGGTGCGCGAAACCACCGTGAAGGCAGCCAATGCTCAGATTATCGAGCACCTTCATCGCCTCGACTTCGCTGCCCTCTGGGGCGACGGTCGCCTGTCTTCGTCCGATGGTCAGCGTTTCCGCGCGCCGCCAGGGACGCTTCTCGGCGCCTACCATCCCCGCTATTTCGGCCACTACGACAAAGCTGTCACTGTCTACACCCACATCAGCGATCGCATCGGCGTCTACTCGACCCAGCTTATCTCCTGTGCCCCGCGGGAAGCGACCTACGTCCTTGATGGTGTGCTCGACAACACCACGAACCTCGATCCCCGTCTGCACACCACCGACACCCACGGCTTCACCGAACCCCTGTGGGGCCTGTGCCATCTGCTCGGCATCGACTTCATGCCGCGCATCAAGGATTTGGCCGATCAACGACTGTGGCGTCCCAACGGCGTCGAGGTCCCCGACACCGTCGCCGACCTGTTCGCCGGGACCATCGACACCACCCTCCTCGTTGAGCAATGGGACCAACTTGTCCGCATCGCCGCATCGCTCAAGGCCCGCACCGCTCCCGCCCACGTCGTGTTGCAGCGCCTCACCGCCGGCGGCCCCAACGATCGCGTCGCCAAGGCACTGACCGCACTCGGCCGTCTGGTGAAAACCCGCAACGTCCTGCGCTACCTTCACGACGCGCCGTTCCGCCGACTGATTCAGGCCCAGCTGAATCGCGGTGAATCCCGACACGCCCTGGCCCGCTGGTTGTTCTTCGCCAACCAGGGCGAATTCCGCACCAACGACTACGAGGTCATGATGAACAAGGCCAGTTGCCTTAGCCTGCTGTCGAACGCAGTGGTGCTCTGGAACACCCTGCACATGGAACGGGTCGTCCGCGAGCTGCGCGCCGGCAGCATGACCGTTGCCGACCAGCATCTCTCCCATGTCTGGCCCCTCCAGCGCAGGCATATCGTTCCCAACGGAGTCTACTTCGTAAACCGTACCATGCCGACATTCGCTCTGCCCGAGCCGGTCGAAGCCTAAACCCCAGCCAACATCCATACTTCCAGCTTCGGTCCGTAGGGTCAATATGGCGTGCAACGCGCTACCGTATATTTTCGCAGAGATGCGGGCGACACCCCATGTTCACGACGCGTGAGCTTGCCGACCGCCTCCATGTCTCGCCGGCAGCCATCCAAAAATGGGGCCGACAGGGGCTGATCAAGAAATGCTATCACGATGGCTTGCGTGACCTATGGGAAGCCCCCGTTGGCCACGCCGTAGTGAAGGGAACTGCGGGTCGGGCAGGTTCAGCCCATCTCGTACCCATTGTCACGCCATTATCCGAATGAGGTGCAGTATGAAGCACAATCCTTGTCCATGAACCGGCCCTTGCCATCCATGCTGATGGCAATGCCCTCACGCGCGAGGACGCCGGTGAAGTCGGTGCTTGTGAACTGGCTGCCCTGGTCGGTGTTGAAAATTTCGGGACGGCCATAGCGTGCCACCGCCTCCTCAAGGGCCTCGACGCAGAAATCGGCGTCCATGGTGTTGGATAGCCGCCAGGATAAGGCTTTGCGGCTCACCCAATCCATCACAACGACGAGGTACAGGAAGCCCTTGGGCATGCGTATGTAGGTGATGTCGGTACACCAAACCTGATTGACCCGATCGATGGTCAGTCCACGAAGCAGGTAC
>CAIXPS010000131.1 GCA_903921365.1 uncultured bacterium
CCGTCGTGTTGATCGTGATGCCGTTCGCCACGTTCGAGCTGACAAATGTGTAGACTGGCGAGCTGCCTGCCAGGTCCACCGTGTCTCCACTGACCACGGTGACGAGACTCGCCGACCCGCTGGCCGTCGCCGCGAACGTCCGGTCGTACACCTTGTTATCGCCCGTCAGGCCCGTGACAACCAGGTTGCTGGCCGTGATGTTGCCGCTCAGCACCGGCTGCGTCAGGCTGTAGTTGCCTGCCGAGCCGCCGTTCAGCACGTAGCCTGTCGTCAGGATCGTGATGCCGTTCGCCACGTTCGAGCTGACAAACGTGTAAACCGGCGAGCTGCCCGACAGGTCCACCGTGTCTCCACTGACCACGGTGGCGAGACTGGCTGACCCGCTGGCCGTCGCAGCGAACGTCCGATCATACACCTTGTTGTTGCCCGTCAGGCCCGTGATGATCAGGTTGCTGGCCGTGATATCCGCGCTCAGCGTCGGCTGCGTCAGGCTGTAGTTGTTCTTGTCGGCGCCGTTCAGCGCGTAGCCTGTCGTCAGGATCGTGACGCCCGTCGCCTTGTTCGAGCTGACAAACGTGTAAACCGGCGAGCTGCCTGCCAGGTCCACCGTGTCTCCACTGACCACGGTGACGAGACTGGCCGACCCGCTGGCCGTCGCAGCGAACGTCCGATCATACACCTTGTTGTTGCCCGTCAGCCCTGTGATGACCAGGTTGCTGGCCGTGATGTCCGCGCTCAGCGTCGGCTGCGTCAGCGTGTAGTTGCCTGCGGCGGCGCCGGTCAGTCCGTAGCCCGTCGTCAGGATCGTGATGCCATTCGCCACGTTCGAGCTGACAAACGTGAATATCGGCGTGCCGGACAGGGACACATCGTCAGATCCGACCTTGGTGGCAAGGCCCGCCGACCCGCTGGCCGTCGCGGCGAACGTCCGATCGTACACCTTGCTGTCGCCCGTCAGGCCGGTCACCGTCAGCCCCAACGGCAGGATCGTCGCGTTGTTGAGCGTCGTCGACGGCAGGGTGTAGTTGCCACTGTCGCCGCCGGACAGAGTCATGCCGGACACAGTCACCGTGTAGACGCCCGCCGTCTTGTCGGCGTAGTCGCTCACGGCAGCGCCGGTCTTGACCAGCGCAACGCTGTCGCCGCTCACCACGCCAAACAGATCGGCGCCGTCGGTGTTGAGGTTGCCGGTCGTATTGCCGTTGTACACCTTGTTGTCGACCAGATTGGTCACTGTCAGAGGCAGGGGGTAGATCGTCGCATTTGTGATTGTCTCGAACGGCGCCAGGCTGTACTTGGCCTTGTCGGCGCCGGCGAGCGCGAGGTTGGTCACGATGATCGTGTACACGCCAGCCGTCTTGGAAGGATAGTCCTGCACGATGACGCCGCTCGCGTCCAAGCTGACCTGATCGCCTTCCTGCATGCCCTGCAGCACAACGCCGTTGGTGCTGAAATTCGGGGTCATGGAGCCGTCGTAGACCTTGTTATCCGTCAGGCCTATGACAGTCAGGAACGAAATCGAAATTGTCGCGTTGGTGATCGTGGTCGGCTGTGTCAGGGTGTAGTTGGGGGCGTCGCTGCCGTCGAGCGACAAGCCCGTCACGTTCACCGTATAGACGCCAACCGTCGAGTCGGCATAGCCTTCCACGACGACGGTGTTCGTATTCAACGCGACCACATCGCTGCCAACCAGGGTGACCAGGACATACCCGTTCGTCTGGAAGTTGGCGTTCGTGGTGCCGTCCCACCTCTTGTTGTCCGTCAGGCCGGTCACGGTCAGGGCCAACTGCGAGATCTGCGCGTTGTTCAGCGTCGGCTGTGTCAGGGTGTAGTTCCCCGCATCGCCGCCACCGAGCGACAGGCCGGAGACGTTCACCGTGTAGACGCCCGCCGTCTTGTCGGCGTAGTCGGTCACGGCGGCACCGGTCGTAACCGGCGTAACCGTGTCGCCGCTCACCACGCCAACCAGCGAGGCGCCGGCGGTGACGAGATTGCCGGTCTTGTTGCCGTCGTACACCTTGTTGTCCGTCAGGCCCGTGACGAGCAGGTTGCTGGCCGTGATGTTCGCGCTCAGCACCGGCTGCGTCAGGCTATAGTTATCCTTGTCGGCGCCGTTCAGCGCGTAGCCCGTCGTCAGGATCGTGACGCCCGTCGCCTTGTTCGAGCTGACAAACGTGTAGACCGGCGAGCTGCCTGTCAGGTCTACCGTGTCTCCGCTGATCACGGTGGCAAGACTGGCCGACCCGCTGGCTGTCGCCGCAAACGTACGGTCGTATACCTTATCCACGCCCGTCAGGCCCGTGATGACCAGGTTGCTGGCCGTGATGTCCGCGCTCAGTGTCGGCTGCGTCAGCGAGTAGTTGTCCTTGTCGGCGCCGTTCAGCGCGTAACCCGTCGTCAGGATCGTGACGCCCGTTGCCTTGTTCGAGCTGACAAACGTGAACACCGGCGAGCTGCCTGCCAAGTCCACCGTGTCTCCGCTGACCACGGTGACAAGACTGGCCGACCCGCTGGCTGTCGCCGCGAACGTCCGGTCGTACACCTTATTCACACCCGCCAGGCCCGTGATGACCAGATTGCTGGCCGTGATGTTGCCGCTCAGCGTCGGCTGCGTCAGACTGTAGTTGCCTGCGGCGGCGCCGGTCAGTCCGTAACCCGTCGTTGTGATCGTGATGCCGTTCGCGACGTTCGAGCTGGCAAACTTGAATATCGGCGTGCCAGACAGGGACACATCGTCAGATCCGACGATCGTGGCGAGGCCCGCCGACCCGCTGGCTGTCGCCGCGAACGTCCGGTCGTACACCTTGCTGCCGCCCGTCAGGCCCGTGACAACCAGGTTGCTCTGCGCGATCGTGCACGTCTGGGTTGCGCTGCCGCCCCAGTTGGCGTCGTTGATGGTGGCGACGACCGTGTACGTTCCTGCGGTCGAGGGCGCGCTGCCCGAGCCGTTGTAGGTGACAGTCGTGGTCAGACCCGGCGGCAGAGTTGCGATGGTTGCCGCCTGGGCGCTGCCGTTATAGGTTCCGATAAGCGAAGTGATGTCGATGTTCGTGACCTGCTGAAGCAGGGTCAGCGGGTTGGGTGTGGCAGTCAGCAATATCGGGTTGTCGTCCCCGGAATTGGCGGGCCAGTACAAGGTTTGCGCACTGAGCGACTGCGCGCCGACGGCGTTCGCGGGTGCAGTCAACGTCACCGCAGCCGTGATGGGCGAGCCACTCAGTGATCCGGCGCCGGTATACGTGACCACACCTGAACTGACATCGGTGTCAGGATCGGGGCTGCCGCCTACGCTGGCTGCATTGATCGCTGTCCAGCCTGCGGGGAGGTTGAGGTAGATTGCCAAGCTATCCAAGGAAGGAATGCTGGTGGCATCATACGCAAAGCTGGTGATGAGCGTGTAATTGGAGCCCGGCGTATAGGTGCCGCCGCTGAGGTTCAGCGCGGTGAGCTGGTTGAGATACGGCGAATACTTCACATACGCGCTGACTTTGTCGCCGCTGCCCGATGCCACCGAACCAGGCCCATTGGCCGCGCCCCACCAGTTGAGGGTGGCGTCGTTGGTCGTCGCGCCGGAGCCGTAGTTTTTGACGCCGCAGAACGTGTTGCCCGCGATCGTACTATTGTGGATCTTGGCGGCGCCGGCATTCGGCCCAAAGACCACGCCGACGTAATTGCCGGAGAGCGTGTCGCCATCCAGCAGAGCGGTCGGCGTGTCGATGTAGAGGCCGGCGTTCGTTGCGACGTCCGCAACGCCGCAACCCTTCAATGAACTGCTGGTCATGAGGAAGGAGCAGCCATTGGCGATGCGGAAGTAGAAGTTGCTGGAGCCGGCCGCCGTCTCGATAATCGTGCCGCTGGTTATCTGGAACGTCGCGTTGCTGACGGCCTGGATCAGAATATTCTTGGTGGCGTTGGAAATCACCACGTGCGAATCGATCCACAGGTTCGTTCCGCCATTCACCGTGTAGTCATCCGTGATGACCAGGGTGCCCATGCTGTCTTTCAGTATGAATGTGCCGAACACATCGGCGCCAGCCAGGACCAGGCGGCCGGTCGTCACCATCAGCGTGGCTCCGAGACCGAGCTGCAAGTGTCCGCAGGTGATCGAGCCGCCGGGTTGGATGGTGGCATCGCCGTTAATGATCAGGGTGCCGCCCACGTTCAGGTTCTGACCGGCGGGGACATTCAGCGTCTGGCCCGATCCCACGGTAAAGTTCCCCGCATACGCCACAGACGACGTGGTCGCGAAGGAGATGTCGTTGCTGATGGCCGCCCGGACGCCGCTCCACGTTTGCGTATAGGACAGCAAGCCCGCAACACCGGAAACCGTCACGCCGTTTGTCTTCAATGAACTAATGACATTGAACGAGCTGTTCTGATTCAAGTTGTTGGCGGAATAGATAATGGTCGCAGCAGCATTTCTTGCAACCTGTGTCGTGCCATTTACCGAAGTGCCGTTCACCGACGCCGCGCCCGTGCCGGTGACGTTGACCGTGACAGGATAGGTGGGGGGAACCGGATCGGCGGTGACGACCTGCAGATCGTCCAGAAAGCCTGCGCCCACGAAGCTGACCCCGGAAACCATTCCATTCTTAATGCTTGCCGCCGACATGAACCAGGTGCCAACGGAAGACGGCGCCGGCATGGTCGCGGAGCCTGCCCAGGTTGTCTGCCAGCCGTCGGCATATGCGTCGTTCAACTTGTTGGTGACGGGTACGCCGTTCAGGCGAACCTGAAATGCCTCCTGCGTCGCGCCATTCGCCGCCACCGAAGCAAAGACGAAAGTCACGCGGTACCATTTGCCCGTATCAATCGTCCCCCCGGCGATGCCGACGAGTTCCATCACCGTGTTGGTCACAATGCCGCTGGTGTTCACCTGCCCGTGATAGACCACCAGGTTGGTGGTGGTGGAGTCGACATACAGGCCGCCCTTGTTCGAGAGATCGGTGATCGTCGGGGCGCTGTCGCTCGGGACGAACTGCATCATGGCGTCGATGTAGACGTTCGTCGGGGACATCAATTGAACTACGTTGATGAAATTATTCGAGAGCACGGCGCCTTCCGTGTCGAGCTGCAACACGTTCGCATGTGCATTGATGAGCGGCAGATCGCAGAGGCCGGTATCGTAGGTATACGTCTGATTCGTGATGTGCGACAGATCGTCCGACGTGGAGGCGGACCAGCATGAGCCGCTGATGTTGCTGATGTTGGTCTTCACCAAACTGCCGACCGGCCAGTTTTCGAATGAGTCCGAGAACGGAACCGAATACCCTACTGACGCCAGCAGGGAATTCGCTCCCAGACAACACAACATCAAGAGCGCCACACCCACGCACCTGATTTTTTTAATCGCCATTCTTTCACGGAATGTCCGCCGAAGCGTCAACGTTGGTTGAGTTGCGACCAGTTGCGTTGTGTGCATGGGTAGGTAAACCCCCAATTTACGATTTGTTTGTGTTTAGACCCTAAACCGCGCCTCTGATTCCCATTTGCTCCGATAATGTAGCAATCACGTGTTGAGCTGTCAAGCGGGCCAAAAAAATATTATTGCGTCGATTGCCCCCTCCATTCCAGCCTCCGTTTCGGACGTCATTCCAGAGGCGCCGGCGGTGCCGTGTGCGGGAGGGACGCGCTCCTGCGCGGCCGCAGTCACGCAGGAGCGTGACCCTCCGGAAGC
>CAIXPS010000132.1 GCA_903921365.1 uncultured bacterium
CGAGACCTATGACAAAGTTGGGCCAAACTACTTGCAGGCGTCTAGTGCCGTTGGCGTGTACCCGCAGGACGCGTCGCCATACGGTGTGATGGACATGAGCGGAAACGTGTGGGAGTGGTGTCTCAACTTGTATGGCAATGCTGCAAATGTTCAACTCGCGGGTAATGAAAGACGCGTGCTGCGCGGCGGGTCGTGGGGCAACTATTCCAACCTCGTGCGCGCGGCCTTCCGTTACCTCAGCTTCCCGAACGATCGTGGCGATAGCAGCGGTTTTCGGGTGGCGGTTTCTGCCCCTGTTTCTTAATCTGTTCTCTGATTCTGCTCTGAACTCTGTACTCTGTTCCGCTCTGCTCCTCTGAATCTGCTTCTGCATCCGATTCCGAGGGGCAAGGGGCGGGGTCTGGGGAGGGTGACCCTCCCCAGCGTAGAAAAACGCGTGAAAAATCGAGGCGCGCGGCAAGTCTAGTTCATCGCACTTCCCTCCGGCGCACATGCACCGAGGCGTCGGTGATGGCTTCCGCAAACGTTGACGCCTCGCCTTCCTTCATGCTGCTCGTAAACTCGAAATCTAAGCGCCAGTACACCATCGGATATCCTGCCGTCGTTTGTGACGCGGACAGTGTGAGCGTAAACGCGACACCCTGGCCGAGCACGTACTCCAGCGGCTGAACTACGCTGCGCAACCGGGGCAACTCGTTAAGCGACATTCATGTCCTCTTTCATGTACTCAATAGCGCGGGTGACCAGCACGATCACGCGCATACCGAAATCAGAATGGGTTGTGCGGTACTCACGCCCGCCAACTGTCAGCACAAATGCGCCTGAGTTGGTTGTCAGGTGGCACACGTGCGACTCGATCCAGCGCCACGCCTGTTCGCTACTCACCTTGACGCCACCAGTATCTCGCGCGCGTCGCGGACAAACTGCTGCCCCGCGCCTGTGATCACGCGCCCTTTAGACGTGATGGAGATGTACTGCTTCATCAGCAGGAACGGTTCGATATCCTCGGATATGCGAGCGCCGTCCAGGTCGTGCAACACCTGCTCAATGATTGACTCACCGACCGGGCGGCGCTCGCGGAACAGCACCTCCAGGTAGCGCAAGTCGTCGCGGGTTGTGCCGTTGGAAAACAACACGCCACGCCCATTCATCACCCGCTTAACACAGCCGCGCATATCGGCGGCGCTTTCGAGAACCAGTTCCTCGGCCACTTCCTCAGCCATCGTGAACGCCTGCCGTGGCACGCAACGGCTGCAGGACGCGATAGTGTGCACCGCGTCCTCGTGCAGGTCGGGATAGCGTCCGCGCAGCATCACGGCCACCTCCTCAACGGTGTAGCGCGACAGACTGATTTCGATACAGCGACTGCGGAAGGCGCGGTCGAGGTTGCTTGGTTTCGTCGTCGCAAACACCCACACCGTTTTCTTGACAGACGCCATACGTCGCCCGCCTTCGCCGTCCAGCAGCATCATGCGGTCGTCTGCCTCCAGCAGCGTTAAGAACGCCTCCTGCGTTTTTTCGCTCATAAGGTGCACCTCGTCGATGAACACCCCGAAGGCAGGATACTCGATCACGGGGATAGCCGCCCTGTCCTCGGATCGGCGCACCGGGTTAAGTCCTTGCGCCTGCAGCGCCTCGTCAATCATGCTGAAAAGCTTCTCGCGGGTCTTGACGCCCCGCCCGTCCAGCCGGACGAACGGCACGCCCAGCGTAGCCATTGTGCGCCGGGCGATTTCAGTTTTGCCCGTTGACGGACTGCCCTGCAGCAGGAACACCCGCGACAAGCTGGGCGGCTCAGGCGGCTTTGCGGTTGCGATAGCGACAATCAGCGCCCGTTTGATTGCATAGATGGCGTCCTTGTTACCCACGAAAGAGGCGAATCCCGCGTCAACGTGTGCGCGGGCTGTTTGTACGGCGTCGGTCACGACTGCACCGCCCTACGCACAAGGTTGATGATTGCCTCCGGCGACGGCGGCGCCTCCAGCGTCCACAGCATCGAATCACGCACCAGCGGGATCGCGCGAAGTGCCGCGCCAATTGCCGCGTCTGGTTCCATCGCTTTTATGTGGTCTACCAGTTGCAGCACCATGTCAGCGAACGGGTCGGCGTCATGTGACGCCAACCACTTATCAAATAGTTCAAGGTTGGCACGCGCCTTCCAGTTAACCAGTTGCGCCTGTGTGACGGTCATTTGTCCTCCTGTGGGTGCCGATCCGAGTACGTGTGCATCCAGTAGAGCAGGATATCTCTCGCCTGCGCCTGACTTAAACTTCTGAATTTGCGCTCCAGGTACGGGGCTGCGCCGAACATATTGGTAACGCCACTGTCGCGCAACTTATCAAGAAAGCGCAGGTGCTTTTTCTCGACGACATCCGGCTTGACATTCTCGGCGGGTGACTCGCTCATTTGATGGATAATTCCTTCTTCGCGCACGCCGGGCAGTGCAGCTTGTCACCAAGCTTTGTCC
>CAIXPS010000133.1 GCA_903921365.1 uncultured bacterium
CCCTGTCCATACATCGAGACATTCAGAGCATTTATTGAAATGCAGTTTGGAGTCAAAGTTGTTGTTGGCACACATCCCATACCTGCAAATTATTATGAAAATCATATGTGTCTTGGAACTTGGAATAATCCGGTCTGGAAACCACTTATTGCGTCGACTGTCTGCGATGAAGCGACCCGTGCCCTCTATGATTAACTAAGGATAACCACCATGAACCTGAAACGCCATTCACAAATAGTATCTGCAATACTTGTCATCCTTGTAACGTCTCTCGGCCTGGCGATGGCAGACTCGTCGGTATTCAAGGTAGATCGACAATTCTATCCTTATTACCCATCGCTAATAAAATGGGAAAAATCAAAAGCGGAATTCACACCGCCAAGTACCTGCAAGGATTGTCACGAAAAGCAGTACAAGGAATGGAACGGATCAGTCCATAGCTTGGCATTTAGAGACCCTGTCTACCAAGGTGAACTGAACAAGGCAGTCAAAGCTGTCGGTCATGAGATATCGAGGCAGTGCGAAGGGTGCCACTCACCCGCCGGTGTGGTAACTGGTGAAATCAAGGGACCGGGTAATGCCGGCCTGAGCGAAATGGCGTTAGCTGGGGTTTCATGCGATATCTGCCATTCAGTCAGTGGGGTTACCCATTGGCAGACACCATCCCACGAACCTGAAAACGGTTCTTTTATACTTTCTCCCGGAGTCAATACTCAGGATGGAAGTAAACTTGTCAAGAGGGGTCCGCTCAAATCGGATAGCGACTGTGGAGGCGGTTTCCACGAATGTGTTGAATCAGAACTTCACACACAAGCTGATCTGTGCGCTTCATGCCACCAGGTGTATCACTACGATTCCCACTTTCCTCTTGAGTCGACCTACCTCGAATGGAAGCACGGGCCGTATGCCCAAAAGAACATCCATTGTCAGGATTGCCACATGGTAGAAACGGAGGTATTCAAGCGTACAGCAGATACATTTGAAAAGCCGAAGCGCAGTGAGTACCGTCACTATTTCAACGGGGCGAACTACCTGCTGAGCTATCTTGGTGCGGAAGCGGCCAAAAAAGCGGGTGACAAAGAGCAAGCCGACCTATTGATGAAGCAGTATACGATGGCTGTTGAACGGCTGAAATCTGCAGCTGACCTAGAGGTAACTCCCGTATATTTTGACGGGAAAATTTCTGAAATCAGGATTCGAGTCAAAAACATGAGGGCAGGCCATAATCTACCGACCTCTCTGACCAATGTGCGCCAGATGTGGCTTGAAATTACAGCCAAAGACCAGAACGGCAAGGTTGTCATGAGTAGTGGAACCGTCAAACCCGATGGCAGCCTCCCCGATAATGTCCGTCTCTTTAATTCGGATGGCATGGGAGACGGTCTCCATTTTGCCATCGATCCATGGGCGGTTACTGCCTTTTCCCGGCACGAAACGATTCCTCCCAAAGGGTACAAGGATGTTTTTTATGGAATACCTTCGCCAACTTCTGCCACATCGATTTCGGTCGATGTACGATTGCGTTATCGTCAGGCAGATCAAAAGGTTGCCGAAGCTCTCCTTGGAGCCGTGCCCAAGGATATCGACTTGGAAGAAATCTACGGTATCAAGGCGGTTCCGCAGCTTCCGATAGTGGATATGGTTACGACGAACAAGGTTTTCACCTCTTCGCAAAGGTAAATCATGTAAGTGAATGGTGCACTTGGCACTCTGGCAAAGAGGAAGATAAGGACAGGACTCTTGATTCAAGATCCCAC
>CAIXPS010000134.1 GCA_903921365.1 uncultured bacterium
CCAACCCGTGTGATGGTGCCAGCGCCAACAGTCAGGCCGCCTTCGCGAATCGCAAACCGCGATCCGTTCTCCAACGCCACCGGCGCTATCAACTTCACCTTCATGATGATGTTGTCGCCCGGCATCACCATCTCCACCCCTTCGGGTAGTGTGATGTCGCCTGTCACGTCCATCGTCCGAATGAAGAACTGCGGACGATATCCCGTGAAGAAGCTCTTGTGCCGCCCGCCCTCGTCCTTCCGCAACACATACACCTGCGCGTCAAACTCGCTGTGCGGCTTGATCGACCCAGGCTTCGCAATCACCATCCCGCGCTCCACGTCGTCGCGCTCAATCCCGCGCAGCAACGCGCCGCAGTTGTCGCCTGCCTCGGCGTCATCCAACTGCTTGTGGAACATCTCCAGCCCCGTCACTACCGTCGACCGCGTGTCGCGCAATCCAACGATCTCGATCGTGTCACCGATCTTGATCATCCCGCGCTCTACCTTCCCGGTCACCACCGTCCCGCGCCCCTTGATCGAGAACACGTCTTCCACCGGCATCATGAACGCCTTCTCCACGTCGCGCACCGGCGTCGGAATGAAGTCATCCACTGCATCCATCAACTCCCAGATGCACTTGTATTCCGGCGCATTCGGGTCCGTCGACTTGCTCTCCAACGCTGCCAGTGCGCTCCCGCGCACGATCGGCGTCTTGTCGCCTGGGAACCCGTACTTGTCCAGCAACTCGCGCAGTTCCATCTCCACGAGTTCCAGCAGTTCCGCGTCGTCCATCATGTCGACTTTGTTCAGGAACACCACCATTGATGGCACTTCCACCTGGCGCGCCAGCAACACGTGCTCGCGCGTTTGCGGCATCGGGCCGTCTGGCGCAGACACCACCAGGATCGCGCCGTCAACCTGCGCCGCGCCCGTGATCATGTTCTTGATGTAATCACGGTGGCCGGGCATGTCCACATGCGCGTAGTGGCGCTTGTCGGTCTCGTACTCCACATGCGCAATCGAGATCGTGATACCGCGCGCCTTCTCTTCCGGCGCCTTGTCGATCTGATCGTAGGCCATGAAGTGAGCGTGCCCGCGCATCGCCAGCACCTTGGTGATGGCGGCCGTCAACGTTGTCTTGCCATGGTCGACGTGGCCGATTGTGCCGACGTTAACGTGCGGCTTGCTCCTGATGTATTTTTCCTTTCCCATCTCTGCTATCTCCCGTATCGGTTGGTGCGTAACTCGTAAAACGCTTCGCGGAAAACTCCGTTCACGCTTTTATGGATACTGATTTACTTCTTTCCGTCCTTCGTAGTGCTCTTACCGTGCAGCAACTCATCGACCAGGTTACGCGGCAACTCAGAGTAGTAGGCAAACTCCATAACGAAGTTGCCCCGTCCCTGGGTCATGCCGCGCAAGTCAGTGGCATATCCAAACATTTCCGACAATGGAATATGCGATCGCACTGCCTGTGCGTTGCCCCGCTTCTCGAGGCTTTCGATCATGCCGCGCCGCGAATTCAGGTCGCCCACAACCGTTCCCGTGTAGTCCTCAGGAACAACCACTTCGACCTTCATCATCGGTTCAAGAATAATCCCGCCGGCCTTCGCCACCGCATCCTTGATTGCCATCGAACCGGCAATCTTGAACGCCATTTCGGAAGAGTCAACCTCGTGATACGAGCCATCCACGAGTTTGACTTTTACGTCAACCATCGGATAACCAGCGATAATGCCGCCATCCAGTGTTTCACGGATGCCTTTCTCGACTGCGGGGATGTATTCCTTGGGAATTGTGCCGCCGACAATCTTGTTCTCAAACACGAAGCCCAAACCCTTACCCGCAGGCTCGATTTCAAGCTCCACGTCGCCATACTGACCCTTGCCGCCAGACTGGCGCACAAAACGATGGCGGGCATGTGCTGGCCGCGTGATCGTCTCGCGATACGCGACGCTCGGTTTGCCAACGCGCACTTCCACGCCATATTCGCGCTTCATGCGGTCAACGATCACGTCCAGGTGCAACTCGCCCATTCCGGCAAGAGTTGTCTGCCCGGTCTCCTCGTCAGACGCCACATGCAGTGTAGGATCCTCGTCCGTAAGAGCACGCAATGCGCGACCCATCTTGTCCTGATCGGTCATCGTCTTAGGCTCAATGGCCAGTTTCACGACCGGATCGGGGAATGAAATATTCTCCAGTGTCACCTGCGACTGTAGATCACAAAGGGTGTCGCCTGTAATACTATCCTTCAGTCCCAGTGTCACTCCGATATTGCCGGCGCTTATGTCTGCGATTGCTTCGCGCTTGTTTGCGTGCATACGGTACAGGCGGGTCATGCGTTCCTGGCGACCTTTGCCTGGATTGAACACTGTATCACCCTGACCAACGGTTCCAGAGTAAACGCGGAAGAATGCCATCTTGCCCATGCCAGTGGGATCGTTGATCACCTTAAAGACAAGTGCCGCGAACGGCTCCGTAACATCAGGATGGCGTGTAACTTCCTCGCCTGTTTTGGGATTGATCCCTACTACCGGCTTCACATCGAGTGGAGACGGCAGGTAATCTGCCACTGCGTCGAGAACCAGTTGCACACCGCGATTCTTCAGGGCTGAGCCACAAAAGACCGGGAAATAATGCTGTGAAATAGTTCCCTTGCGGATGGCGCTCTTCAATTCATCAATCGTAGGAGTCACGCCTGCGAGATATTTCTCAAGCAGACCATCATCCACTTCAGCCGCAGTCTCGATCATCTTCTCGCGCGCCTTATTGGCTGCGTCCAGATACTTCTCCGGAACAGGCGCAGCGTTCATCACTTCGCCTTTCTCGCCACTGAACGTCATATACTGCATGTTCAGCAGATCGATCACGCCCGTGAAATCAGATTCAAGACCGACTGGCAGGTTCATCACCAATGGCTTTGCAGCCAGGCGATCAATAATCATGTCGACGGTGCGCTCCATGCTTGCGCCGACACGGTCCATTTTGTTCACAAAGCAAATGCGGGGCACGCCAAACCGATCCGCCTGACGCCACACTGTCTCGGACTGTGGCTCAACGCCCGCAACGGCGTCAAACACCACCACACCGCCGTCAAGAACGCGCAAGCTGCGCTGTACCTCGACGGTAAAGTCGATGTGTCCCGGAGTGTCAATCAAGTTAATCTGGACATCGCGCCAGTAGCATGTCGTAGCAGCTGCGGTGATAGTGATGCCGCGCTCCTGCTCCTGCACCATGTAATCCATGGTGGCAGCGCCTTCATGCACCTCTCCAATTTTGTAGGTGCGGCCGGTGTAGTATAGGATGCGCTCCGACGTTGTTGTCTTGCCTGCATCAATGTGCGCAATAACACCGATATTGCGCAACTTATCAATTGGGTATTCCTTCGGCATCTCATTCACCGTGTAACTGGTTACTCAGAATCAGCAAAATAACGTTCATTGCCAATTACCAAGCCGCCAATTACTCATTACCACCTGAAATGGGCAAAGGCGCGGTTGGCCTCTGCCATCTTGTGAGTTTCCTCACGCTTCTTAATTGCCGCTCCGTTGTTGGATGCAGCATCGAGCAACTCAGCAGCAAGCTTCTCTGCCATTGACTTACCAGACCGTTTGCGCGCCTCACCGAGAAGCCAGCGCATCGCCAGGCTTTCCTGCCGGTAAGGATTCACCTCGACCGGCACCTGCAATGTCGCGCCACCGACGCGTCGGGGCTTAACCTCGATTGCAGGTCGAAGGTTAGTCATAGCATCTTCGAACACCTGAAGCGCCGGTTTCTGTGCGCGCTCGGCGATCGTATCAAAGGCCGTGTACACAACGCGTTGCGCTGTGCTTTTTTTGCCGCTATGCATCATGCGGTTAATCAACCGCTGCACGATCTGACTGTTGTACTTCAGATCGGGTTCCACTTCTCGTTTCTCAGGCCGATATCGTCTTGGCATGTCAAATCCTCATCAGCAATCAAACGCGTTCAGCCGTCCTGTAACTCAGGACTCTGCGCGTCCAATCTATCAATCTACTTCTTCTTGCCCTTGGTATCAGCAGTCTTCTTGGCTCGCTTTACACCATACTTGGAGCGACCCTGGCTGCGCTTTTCCACACCGTCAGCATCAAGCGTCCCGCGCACAATGTGATATCGCACACCGGGAAGGTCTTTTACGCGACCGCCGCGGACAAGCACGACCGAATGCTCCTGCAGCTTATGACCCTCGCCTGGGATGTAGGCGCTGACTTCGGCCCCGTTGGTCAAACGAACGCGCGCTACTTTGCGCAACGCCGAGTTGGGTTTCTTTGGTGTAACCGTGCGAACTACTGTGCAAACACCACGCTTCTGCGGGGCGCCACCAGGCTGCGTTGTGCGCCTGCCGCCCTGCAGCGAGTTAGTTGTGAACTGCAGCTGCGGCGCCTTACTGTACGACGGCTTTGGTTTGCGGCCTTTGCGAACCAGCTGATTTATTGTCGGCATGTTCTCTCTCTTAAAAAAATCACTTGCTTACAGGCGACAGAAGAGGCTACAGTTTAAAATCTGTAGCCTCCTCGCTTAATTCAATTCTTGCTTGGCGCACTGACGCCTGCTCAAGAATCCCAAATAGAGCGTTTAGCCTGTAAATTATACCTATTTTGATAGTTTTGTCAAAGCCTTCTTTTAGGTCGGCGCTGACTCACGAGTTTCTCTTCCTCAGAACGGATCATTTACTTGATGCGCGCTGCTGCGTTTCTAGCGCTGTCCAGGCTTTCGTGCACAGTGAACAACGCAGTGAATCCTACCATATTCATTACATCGCGCACGTTCGGCGATAAAGCACACAGAATAATGTCGCCGCCGCGCTCACGCACCTGCCGTCGCGCCGTGAGCATCACGCGCAATCCGCTGCTGGAAATATACGTGATTTCGCCGGCGTCAATGATGACCGCCTTGGTGCCCTGCATCAATGCGCGCATCAACGCCCGTTCCAGGATGTTAACCGTACTCGCATCCAGCCGCCCAGCGACGGTTAAAACCGGGATTGGTTTACGTGGAGCCTCCCCATCTGGCGCAACGGGCGCAAAGGAAGACTCTCGCACATTCAGTGTTGCAATCATAGATATTTGACCATTGTCAGGCGATTCCCCAGACCGGGCACGTTAAACTCGAAGCAAATGTCATCCATCGCCTGGCGCATCAGGTGCAAGCCCAATCCTCCAATGCGAGCATTATCCAGCGTCTGGCAAGGCTTATATACAGGCACTTCGTTTGGATCAAACGAGTGACCCTGATCTATAAGTATGATTTTCAGTGACCCGCGCACTTCGACAGTCACTTCAAGCTGAATAAAACCCATTGTGCCTTCGTAGGCATGGTCAATAATGTTCGAACAGGCTTCATCGACAGCCAGTTCGATCCGATTCACCAACCCTTCTTCGAATCCCGCCTCTTCAGCGCCATGCGCGACAAAAGATGCGATCTGCGCCAACTGATCGTGCTTTGCCGGCACAACTAACTGGCGTATAGTCGACATTAAATCGAGTCCACCGCATCCACAATATCATTAAACTGCAGGAAAAGGGACTGGAAGCCCACCAGGATCAACGTATCTCGAACGCGCTCATTTACATTAACCAGCACCAGATTGCCGCCGCCATTCTTGGCAGCTTTCAGTGCAGACAGCATCGCGCGCAAACCCGCGCTGCTCATATAGTCGAGCTTTGTGAAATCCAATACGATCTTCTTGCGACCGCGCTCCAGCAATCCCTTGAGGGCATTATCAAATTCAGGGGCTGTGGCGCTGTCAATGCGACCGGTTACAGAGACGATATCGACGTGCTTAAGGGGTTTAACGCTAATTTCCATAAGGCTCGATTTTAACAGTTTTCAGTTGACTGCTGACTGCCACGGCCACCATTAACCACAACAACATCACCGAGTTGTGAAAATCGATGTTGAAAAAGTAGTGATCGAAGATACCGCTGATCAATGCGCCTGTGATTGAACCAAACGCGCCCAGCCAGATAGCGCTGATTGCATCGTCAGGCCATATCCATCGGCGCGCTCGTAATGCGCTGAGATAAAGCATAATGATCGTGACCGCGAACGCAGCAACGCCCAGAAGCCCCATCTGTTGTGCAATCAGCAGATACATCGATGACACACCGATGTAGAGGTCGACATCAGGAGTATCAGCAAAACCCACACCCAGGAGTGGATAGCGTTCTATGAGCTTGAAGGCATCTTTATATTCGCCCAGGCGCATCTGAGTTGCGAGGTCTGTGCCTGCGAACCCTTCGGCAAAGTGTGAGATCAAGTTGCGCGTCTGCGGCAACCCCAGTGCCAGCGCAACAACAATGGCAACCAGCGCCAGCAAGCGGCGATATCGCGCCACGCCGAGTGCCACTGCCACGCACAGGAATCCAAGCATCGCGCCGCGCGACACAGTGAGCACCAGTGCAAGTCCCATCACCCCTGCCGAAGCAATCGCCAGCCAGCGCGGCAAAACCGGTTTGGCGGTAAACAACTGGGGTAACGTCAGACAACCGCACACGAGTAGATACCCGCCAAATGCATTTGGATCGATCCACAATCCGGTGGCGCGTTGCATCTGCGCAGGATCGTCAAGTATGTAGCGCAATACATCGGGTCCAGTCGGATACCCAAATGTCCCAAGCGCCGACAGTAATCGAATCGCGAGATCATCGGGAATTACGTAGAGGACGATTCCGATAAGCGCGGAGACGGCGCCGACTATGATCATCAAACGGACGGCGCGCTGCAATACAGCACGATCACGCAGTAGTGCAATCAGCACAAACACCATCAGCAGGCTGAACAGTAGCTCCGCAAAACGGCGCAGAATCAATGGCGTCAACGCCCCATTTGGCAAACCGATCACAAACGTCACGACCGCAACAACGATCAGACTGAGCAGCGGGAGCGTGATCGGCACATTGCGCAATTGCAGCGGTTGTTTTGAGGCGCTCAGCACCCACGTGAAAGCCAGCATCAGTAGCGCTAGATCGAGAAATGTGGGCGTCACACCCAGCTTGACCGGGGCCGCAAAACGCGGGAATATGCCAATGACTAATATGAGCAACCATAACGCTCGTTCGTCGTTGCGCAAGGCCCATACACCCACAGCCAGAACTGGCGTTGCAGCCAACAGAATCAGGGGGTTGACCAGCGATGAAACAAGCCCTACGACCGTGCCGGCCGCAATGCACAACAGCATGAGCAGGACAAAGCGCGCGCGGGGTGTTCGGAGAGTAGCCGTCACGTTGCTTACGCGGCCTGATCAAGCTCGATGCCGAGGACGCGCCCGGTGTAATCATACATCTTGGGCGAGCCTTCGCTCCGAATTGCAGGGCCGTCAACGACCACTTTGCGGATATCGCGCCGTGAAGGCGCTTCGTACATCACATTCATCAACGTTCGTTCGATGATTGCGCGCAAACCACGCGCGCCTGTCTGCTGTTCCAGCGCCATCTCGGCGACTGCGCATAACCCGTCGTCGCTGAACACCAGCTCTACCCCGTCGAGGCTGAGCATGCGCTGGTACTGCTTGACGATCGCATTGCGAGGGCGCGTGAGCACGTCCATCAAACCCTTATGGTCTAATGCATCTAATCCAACAACGACAGGCAGCCGGCCAACAAGTTCGGGAATCAGGCCATAACGCATCAGGTCGTCAGGCGTCACGTGATGCATCAGCGTGTCTGCTAATTGTTCCGGATTCTTCGGTGTGTGGGCGCCGGGCAACCCAATGTGACGGCGCAACCCAAGGCGTTCCGACACGATATCCGCGAGACCCTCAAACGCGCCACCGCAGATAAACAGAACATCTGTCGTATCGATCTGGGTCATTTCGCCTTGAGGGTGCTTGCGCCCGCCATGCGGCGGCACATAGACACAATTGCCTTCGACGATCTTCAGCAATGCCTGTTGCACGCCCTCACCCGACACATCCCGCGTGATGCTTGGATTTGCGCCCGATTTACGAGCAATTTTGTCTATTTCGTCAATGTACACAATGCCGCGCTGGGCTTTACTCACGTCGTTATCCGCGGCTTGAATCAAGCGCGACAGGATGGTTTCCACATCTTCGCCGACGTAACCCGCTTCGGTGAGGGCTGTGGCATCAGCGATACAGAATGGCACATCTAAAAACTTAGCCAGCGTCTGCGCCAAAAGCGTTTTACCGCTTCCAGTCGGACCAATCAATAGAACGTTACTCTTGCCTACCTCAACATCCGCCAGCCGTCCCTTGTTATCGATCCGCTTGTAGTGGTTATACACAGCAACAGATAGCGTGCGTTTAGCCGCCTCTTGACCGATCACATAATCATCAAGGTGTCTACAAATCGCGCGCGGTGAGAGTGTCCTGGTGCTGTTACCGCTGACCGCCGTCGATCTTTCTGTGGACAAGCGTCGCTCACCGTCAAGGATCGTCTGGCACATCTTGATGCATTCGTCACATATGAACACGCCGCGCGGTCCCGCAATGAGCCGGTTAACGTGCATCTCACTTTTTCCGCAAAATGTGCAGATGTTTGGCTGTGATCCTGTTCTAGACACACGTTTATTATAGGCCAGATGAGTCGCTCTCGCATGGACGCGCCGCGCGGTATTGCGACAATACAAAAAAGCGAGCCCGACCTATTACAGGTCGGGCTCGCTTTCACGCGGAGTCAATCGCCTCAGTTAACGGGCTTCGAGACGTCCGGGCGCCGACAAGCCGGCGGGCGCCGCAGACTGGAGGATGTTGCCAAGCAACTTGAGTTTCGTCTGGTTCACATCGGCAACGATATCGATCAAACCAAGATCCTTGGCTTTCTCGGCTGTCATGTAGAAGTCGCGATCTGTATATCGTAATATGTCTTCGGACGTCATGACAGTATGCTTCTGGATGATGCTATTCAGGAGCTGCTTCAGGCGCAGTATCTCGCGCGCTTCAATTTCAATGTCAGAAGCCTGTCCCTGCACGCCGCCGAGCGGCTGATGCATATGAATCGTTGCATTTGGAAGCGCGTAGCGCTTGCCTTTAGCGCCTGCAAGCAGCAGCAGAGTGCCGAAGCTCGCAGTCATCCCTACGGCCACCGTGCTGACTGGCGCGCTGATCATCTGCATCGTATCGTAGATGGCAAGTCCAGAAGAGACCTGCCCACCCGGCGAATTGATGTACAACTGTATATCGCGCTCGTTGTCCTCGCGATCAAGCACCAGCAACTGCGCCACGATGGCATTCGCCACCTGGTCGTTAATCGGCGTGCCAAGGAACACTATGCGCTCCTTGAACAGTAGCGAGTAGATATCGTAAACACGCTCACCCCGCCCGCTTGTTTCAATCACCATCGGCAGGACCGATCGGATAGGATCAGCATTAAACTGCGAATAAATAGGATTCACAAAACACCTCTACGTTTACTAATTACGAACTGCGCTCAATTTAAGGTTACAACCAAGCGTCTCAAGATTCAAACTTCAGATTCACAACCATAGTCGCGATCTGTCCGTAATTAGTAAACGGCAAATGTTAATTTCAAGTTAGATTTCACACTAACTTATCCAATCAGTATGTCGCGAGCTAGACAGACGCCTCATTTCCTGCGGGCGTTTCCTCTGTAGCATCAGTCGCTGGCGCTGTTTCAACTGCCTGCTCGGTAGTCTCTCCGCGCGCGATCTCGGCTATCCGGCCCAACACTTTGTTCGACAGAATAGTATTCTGTATGCTGCGCAAGTTATCTCCACGCATCAGTGCGCGGCGCAATTCAGCCGTGTCTGTATTGCCGTATTGGCTCATTGTTCGTTCGACTTCAGCAGCAATCTCAGCATCAGTTACAACAATGTTCTCTGCTCGCGCCATTTCGCGCATGACCAACCCGCGCCGGGCGCGCGTTGCTGCGTTCGGCCGCAACTCCTCGCGCGCCTGCTCTTCGGTCTTGGCGCGCACCTTCAACCACTCCTCAAACGGCATCCGCTCATCGCGCTGAATGTCGCTCTTAAGTTCATCAAGCAGTTCCTTCAGGCGCTCTTCAAGATAAGCGGGAGGATACGAAACCTGTGACAAACCGGTAAAAGTATCCAGAACCTGGGTCTGGTACTGCATATCGCTTGAGCGAGTGCGGTACTCGATTAAGCGGTTGCGCATGTCATTTCGCAACTCATCCAGCGTGCTGAACGAACCAACCGTCTGCGCCAGTTCGTCGCCCACTTCGGGCAACTGCCTGCTGCTGACGCGCTTGACATCAATCACCGCAGTGGCTGTCTTGCCCCGCAGTGATTCATCGGTCAAATCGTCTGGCAATGTCACCGTAGCGTCTTTGTGCTCACCCGCGCTCATCCCCACGATCGCATCTGCCAGACCCGGCAGTCCGATCTTCGCATCATCGAGCACGATGGGCCGGTGATTGTGGAGAACTTCCTTGCCTTCCGCCGTAACTTCGACGTCAGCTTCCACCAGATCGCCAAGCTCAGCCGGGCGCTCTACCAGCGTTACAATCGCGTTCTCTTCACGCACATATTGCACTTGCTGCTCAACATCCTCATCGGTGATGGCGGGCGCCGTATATGGCACGCGTATCGATTTGTAGTCTTTCAAGTCAACTGTAGGTTCCAACGGCACCCGCACGATTAGTTGCGGGGGCGCAGTCTTAAGATCCTCGAGTTGCCCCGGGCCATATGGCTCCAACTCCGACTCATCTATCGCCTTGGCGTAGTACTTGTTGCCCAATACATCGGCCAGTTCATTCGCAAAGGCCTGCTCACCCACAGCGCCAATGACGACATTGACCGGCGCCATGCCAGGCCGGAAGCCAGGCACACGCATCTGCTTCGATAGTTTACGGGCGACCTCACGACGAGCCAATGCAATTGCCTCATCCGTGAGTGTGATCGTTATGCGCGCTTCATGCGTTTCAAGCTTTTCTACTTGGAGATCCATATTGTTATCATTTCGGACTTTGGATTTTCGATTCAGGCTATCTATGGGGATGGTGGGACTTGAACCCACACGGTTTGCACCACATGATCCTAAGTCATGCTTGTCTGCCAATTTCAACACATCCCCGTGTTAGCCAAACGATTATACTATCAAGGCTTCAAATTCCTGAAACATCCAGATCAAATGACAATTCACATGAAATATCACAGTGACAGTGCGCTGAGGTTGAGTGAGTAGCGACCCCTGGCCCGACGAGTCGCAAGCGGAATCGCCTCACCCAATAAATGCCGCGCCATCACCGAAGCGCGTCTGGCTGGAGCGGTTTGGCATCGGCATCATTGCCGTCATTTCCATCCTGATCCCGTTGATCTTCGGTGTGCTGTTCTTCCTGGCGCTGACAGATGGGATTGTGGTAAATGCTGGCGACCCGCTGCGCGAGGTGCGCCTGTGGATGATTCAGGAACGCACAGGCGCCACCGGCATCGGGCTGACGGCGACAACACCACGGACAGGCGCTTCTGCAATTCAATGTGCCGCCACCAGCGTCGCCTTCCTGAAATGGGATCGCAGGCTGCGGATTGAGACCGACGCAAGTTACTGTCGTTGTTACGAAATAAAGAATAGTCAACTGGTTGAGACCAGTTCCGTAGACTGTAAACCGTGAAAACAAACATGCTCAAAGAGTTTTATATCGTGCGACATGGCCACCCGCAACTGGGAACCGGTATCGCATATGACCGCGTGCCCGGTCCGCCGCTTTCTGACATTGGACGAGCGGAGGCGCAAGCCACTGCCCAGTTTCTTGTCAACCGTAACATCGAAGAAATCTACTCATCACCTTTGGATCGCGCGCTGGGCACCGCTCGCATCATTTCAGCAACGCTCGATAAACCGTTGTTAATCGATCCAGACCTTGCGGAGCACCGCAGCGATGAAAAGTTTCAGGATGTGAAGTCGCGCGCGCGGCAGTTCCTGGCGCGCATCGACGCTGAGGCGGAATCAACCGTTGCCATCGTGACGCACGGATCGCCAATCAAGGCATTTCTGCAAATCCTGTCATTTGACATGATCGATCTGACCAGATATGTCTTCCCTAATGGAAACCACTCACCAACCGCCGGGGTATGGCACGCCAGCCGTGACATGTTCGGCGCATGGAAACTGACGCTTGCCTTCAAACCCATCGTGGTTGTTCCGACTGCTCATACCCCGTATTAATATGCGTATCACTACTGGACGCGCCAAAGGGCGCTTGCTCAAATCCGTGCCAGGCGATGTCACTCGACCGATCACCGACCGTGTCAAACAGGCTGTCTTCAATATCCTGGCGGACGACGTGAAGCAGTCGAAGTGGCTTGATTTATTTGGCGGGACAGGCGCCGTCGGTATTGAAGCGCTCAGCCGTGGCGCCGGGTCGGTTACCTTTATCGATCAGAATGCTCTGGCTGTCCGAACGATCGAGGCCAATCTGAAGACGACAGAGTTGAATCAGAAGGCGCGCGTCATCCGGCAGGATGCGTTCAAATACATCGCCGGTATGCCCAATGCGTCATACGATTTCATCTTCATCGCCCCACCCCAGTATCAGGGATTATGGGCCGACGCATTGGTTGCGCTTGACAATCAACCCAAGTGGTTGGCGCCAGAAGGCGCCATTATTGTCCAGATTGACCCGCGCGAGTTCCACGAGGTAGCGTTAAAAAACTTCGGGCTTTTAGACAAGCGAAAATACGGCGCGACGATGCTGTGTTTCTACGAGCACGCGGAAAACCTTATTGACCGTTAATTGCAATCACAGTTGGAACCACGTCCAGCGAGTCCATCAAAAGCACATCAGGGACATCACGCATCCAGATACCCGATGACGCGCCCCCGTCCAGGTTGAGCGCAGAGGCGATATTCAATAAAGGGTTCTTGTCTAGATAGTGAGCCAGATCGCCCATCGTCCAGACTGGCGACTGGCAGGTTCCGAGCAGCAAACGGCCGTTTTGATCAATCGCAATAAAACTGCGCCTGTTGCGCGTGCCGTCGTCCGGGATGCCGTCGACCAATGTCCCATTCAGAATGAGCATTGGAAAACTCTGGATCGCCTGGGTGACATGATCATCCGGCGTGTAGGGCGCGCGCGCAAGCCATTGTAGTTGGGGTTTGCCATCCCGCAGGCTAAACATTCCCCCAAAACCCTTATACGTTTGACCATACTGCTTGCCATTCGCAATGACTATTCCGGTCGCTTTGTTCTCTTCGGTAAAGAATCCGGCATTAATCACCATGTCGGGATTGATCGCATTAAACCAACCCCGCACCGATCGCGGGTTTTCAGGCGCGTAATACACGCGTAGTTTGACCTTAGTCAAGTCTACACGGACCACTGTCACCCAATCGTCAGTCCCAGCCACCGGCTCACGACGCTGAACATACTCGATACCTGCGCGCAAGGGCTGCCACGTTAACGTCGATGTCGGGCCTGGCCGTGGCGACGGTGCGATCCGTGTTGGCGCCAGCGCTGTCGTAGCGGCTGAAGCTTGCGGCGAGACAGCAGTGATCGGGATGTCTGGCTGATGACACGCTGTCACCCCAAGCACGATCGCTATCGCCACAAAGACAGTGTTACGCTGGTTCATCAGGGTATTGTGGCAGCGTCACGCAGAGTCATCTGCGCAGGGCAACTGACACCCCCCATGAGTTTTGACCCATGAGAGGTGTATCACACAGCCACTGTGCGTGAGTATCGCGCTACAGCACTAGCCCCCACGGATTTTCGAGTATCCGCTTGACCTCGTTAGTGAACTGGGCGCCCTCGGCGCCATCCGTCACGCGATGATCGCCAGAAAGTGTGATGTGCATGATGTTACGCACCACAACCTGCCCATCTCGAACAACTGGGGTTGGGATCGCTGCTCCCACTGCCAGTATCCCGGCGTCTGGCGGATTGACAATCGCCGCGAAGCTCTCGACTCCATACATGCCCAGATTGCTGATCGTGAACGTCTGACCACCCATGTCTCCGGGTTGGGACTTGCCGTCGCGAACCCGCGTAGCCAGTCCGCCCATTTCCACAGCGATCTGCTTGAGCGACTTGGCATCCGCATCGCGAACAGTGACAGTCACCAAACCACTCGGAAGTGCCACGGCCACACCGATGTGCACGTGATCGCGCAATTCGATGGCGTCACCCGCAAAGGATGCATTCAGGTTCGGGAAGCGCTTCAAGGCTAACGCGGTTGCGCGGACGATCAGATCGTTTACTGAGACCTTTATATTTTCCGGTTTGAGCGCCTCATTGATCTGCTCGCGCAGCTTGAGTGAGGCATCCATCTCGACCGCGACCGTAATGTAGAAGTGCGGCACGGTCGTCTTGCTCTGCACCATGCGCTGAGCGATGGTCTGGCGGATGCGCGTCAATGTCCGGCGATTCGAACCGGTTGTTACAGGTGCAACAGGCTGGGCAGCCGCAGCAACCGGAGCAGCGACAACGGGGCGCGCTGTCACAGCAGGCGCCACAGGTTGTGCGGATACAGCGGGCGCCGCAGGTTGTGCCGGCGCTTCCACCTTGACGGGCTGTGCGGGACGGGTCACCGCAGCCGCCTCAACATCCGCCCTGACAATACGCCCCTCTGGCCCGCTGCCTTTCAACTGGCGTAGATCGACGCCGCGCTCCTGCGCAACCTTCTTGGCATTTGGGCTTGCTAAAATGCGACCGGCGGCTTGTGCTGGCGCTGCTGCCGGCGTCGCTGGCGTATAAGCTTCAACATCTCCCTTGTTTACCTGACCATCCGGCCCACTGCCCTTTATCTGTGAAAGATCAATACCCAATTCGTCAGCCATCCTGTGCGCAACAGGCGTCGCATTGACGGTGGCATTATTAATCGGCCTGGCCGCCAGTGGCTCAGGCGGTGCCTCCACTGACTTCGCAGCAGGAGCAACGGATGACACCGCGGGCGCCGGTGTTGCCGCGGCTGGCGCGCTCGGCGCGGATTCGCCTGGCGCCAGAATAACGCCAATCACATTTCCAACAGGCACCTTGGCGCCTGCCGGCGCAATGATCTTGCTCAGCACACCGCCAGAGAATGCCTCAATTTGAATCGTCGTTTTATCGGTCTCAATCTCGGCAATTGCATCGCCTTTCTTGACCGTATCGCCTTCGGCCTTCAACCAATTAGCGATTACACCTTCTGTCATGTCAAAGCCCATCTGGGGCATTGTGATTTCGGTAGCCATAGGTTAACCTTACCTTAGTATTGATTCGCCATCATGGCGTGAACCGCGGCAATCACATCGTCAGCAAACGGCACTGTCGCCCGCTCAAGATTTCTGGCATAGGGCATCGGCACTTCGAGGCCAGCCACGCGGGCAACGGGCGCATCGAGATAGTGGAAGGCCGCTTCCTGAAGCGACGCAACAACTTCAGCGCCCAGTCCAATGCTGCGCCAGCCTTCTTCGACGACGATCGCCCGATTTGTCTTCTTTACGGACTCTATCGCCAGTGAGAGATCCATCGGCCGCAGCGTGCGCAGGTCGATCACATCGAGTTCAATCCCTTCTGTGGCCAGTTTCTGCGCCGCCTTCATGGTTTCCACCAGCATGCGTCCCCACGTCACGACAGTCAGGTGCTTGCCTTCGCGCTTGCGATCCGAGACGCCCAGCGGGATCAGGTATTCGGTATCTGGCACCTCGCCGCGTGTGCCGTACAACTGCAGATGTTCGATGAAGAACACCGGGTCGTTATCCCGGATCGCGCTCTTTAGCAGGCCTTTCGCATCATAAGGCGTCGCAGGCTCTACAACTTTCAACCCCGGAACCGACGCAAGCCACGCATCGAAGTTCTGCGAGTGGGTGGCCGCTGTGCGACCAAAACCGGCCGGCGAACGCATCACCATAGGCACATTGATCGTGCCGTTGAACATGTGATGCTGCTTGGCCGCATGGTTGACGATCTGATCCCAGGCAACCAGCGCAAAGTTAATCGTCATCAGCTCAACGACCGGGCGAACGCCGCCCATTGCGGCGCCAATCGCCACGCCGACAATCGCCTCTTCTGCAATGGGCGTGTCGCGGATGCGCCCCGGGAATTCCTTTGCCAGACCCGCAGTGACAGCATAGGCGCCGCCGCCGCCGTATGCCACAATATCCTCACCCCAGACAACAACCTCTGGGTCGCGCGCCAGTTCTTCGCGTAGCGCGCGCTTAAGCGCTTCTCGATAAGTAATTTCAGCCATGCTTGCCATTCCTCGACAGAACCGTGGCGGGTCTAATCAACGAACCATCGACCTGCATATTTTCCACAGATTGGGCATAAATGTCTTTATACAATGTGTTGAGTTCGGGTTCGGGACTGGCGTCAGCAAATTGCGCCGCCGCCTCTACCTCTGCCTCAACGTCCTTCTGAATCTGATCCACTTCCGCCTGCGCAATCAGGTTCTGCTTAAACAACACATCATTCAGAAACATCGTGATAGGGTCGCGTTGCTTCTGCTCATTCACTTCTTCCCTGGGGCGTTGCACATCAGAGTCAGCCATTGAATGGCCGCGGAAACGATAGGTCACGGCTTCCAGAAGCGCCGGCCCTTCACCCTTGCGAGCGCGTTCCGCCAGTCGGGCAACCGCATCCCGCATGGCCAGGACATCTTTTCCATCGGCGCGCTCAGCGCACATGTCATACGCAAGCGCCTTCTTGTATATCTCCGTCACGGAGCTATGCACGCTCAACGCGGTCCCCATCGCATACTGGTTATTTTCGACCAGGAAGATCACGGGCAACCGCCATAGCTGCGCCCAGTTCAAAGTAGCATGGAACGTGCCGATATTCGTCGAGCCTTCGCCCATGACGCACAACACGACCCTGTCGGTTTTGTGATGAACGGCTGCGTAAGCCAGACCTGTAGCCAGTGGCAGATGCCCGCCAACAATGGCGTACCCGCCCCAGAAATGCTTACTGACATCGGCGATGTGCATCGACCCGCCGCGCCCACCCGTCGTTCCTCCGGAACGCCCGTATAGCTCAGCCATTACGGCTGGCACGTCCAATCCGCGCGCCAGGGCATAACCATGGTCGCGATAATGTGTCACCAGATCATCATCAGGCCGAAGCGCCGCTAGCGCTCCAACTGCAATGGCCTCCTGACCGTTATACAGGTGTAGAAAACCGGCGATCTTGGCCTTGGCGTACATCTCGGCGCATTTATCCTCGAAGACGCGTATCAATACCATTTGCCGATATAGCGATACCAGTTCCTCTCTATTCATAAAAAATCCACTACTCCGCTTTGGTCGCTCAACTCCCGTCGACCTGCATGTCCATCCAATATCGTAGAACTACCGGCCGGGGGGCGACGAACCTCGAATATCATCTGCCGCAACTGGTCGCGCCACGCACTACTACTGGCGCTCGCGGCATTCACAACAATCCATTAAACAACCGGACTATTTTACGCAATCGGGGGTTTTTGTCACGCCCTGTCAGATTTTGCCTTTTCCCTGGCAAGCGTCACCCGCGACACGCCTGCCAATGCATTTTCATACAGGGACAACACAAACAGGAGCGACGACAACCGGTTCAGATAACGCACCAGTTGCGTGTTCTCAATTATGCCATCGTGCAGAAGATGCACAACGAAGCGTTCGGCGCGTCGCGTGATCGCGCGCGCAAGGTCGATGTAGGCGCCGGGGAGGGTATCGCCAGGGACGACAAACTCGCGCGGCAGCACGACCATGGCGGTAACAACATCAGTCTGCTGTTCGAGCCATGTCACGCGCGCCTCATCGATACTGCGGAACTGTGGCGCCGTTTTTTGAGTGGCTGAGAGTTCAGCCATCAGTTTATACAGATCGCGTTGCGCCGTCAGCAGCATCTGCCTTGTAATATCCGACTGCGCCCCGGCGCGCGCAATGCCCATCGCGGCATTGGCCTCATCAACGGCGCCACAAGCCTCGGGCTGCGGCGCATACTTAGCCACCCGCCCTTCACCGAGAAGCCCGGTGTATCCATCGTCGCCAGTGCGTGTATAGAGTTGTATTGGTTCCATTCAGGAGAATTATAGGTGCATGGCTATTGCTATTTGGACTGAGGTATGATATTAAAGAATCGTGGCCTTGTAGCCATTGAAGCCATTAGTCAGATCGACCTTTCATTTCAGATAACGCGAATATCATGTACCCTGATAGCGAAATCCTCTTCCCGGCGCGGTGTATTCCTGAGCTTCGCAGTGTTCGTCCCGGCATCTCCTGGCGTGAAGTTGTTGACCATATCAGCAGTCTTCCCGAAGGTCATGAAGACATCCTCGCATTCTCACTGATGATGATTCGTCTGAGTAACTGCCTGACATGCGACTTGGACAGTTACCGTGCCAGCCTTGGGTGTGTGCAGTGCGCGCGACGCACCATCCAGGGTTTTAAAGGCAGCGATCCCGAACTGCTCCAGAAAATGGAGGAGGCGAAAATCGAATTACACGCCTACTGGGACACGTCGCGCGTTCCTGCCGGCGACTCAGGCGCAACATTACGCGGACAGTCCTCATCGATCCGCACAAGATCGCGCGTCAAACGCTGAAGACCATGTCCCGCATTGTCATCATTCCTCACGAACCCGCGCGCGATGGGGCGCGTTTGAAAACAGACCTGCCTGATGACTACACGGAACTGGCTGTTCGCGCTGAACAGACCATTCATGAGTTGACGGCGCCCTACCCACTCACAGCGAAGCTGTATGAGTTCCTCATAAACGATGCCCGGTTAAGCGCCCACTGGAACTTATCAAACTACACCACCGTCAGCAAGCTCAGTTACAACGATCATGGCCCAATCCACGCGCGCGTCGTCACGGCGTATGCGATGCAGATCACCACACTGCTGATGAGCGCCAATGTGCCCATGGATGTGATTGGATCAGGCGCCGGCGGCCCGGATGATGCGTTCCTGGTGATTCTCGCGGGGATCATGTTGCACGACATCGGCAATTCGGTGCATCGTGTTTCACATGAGCTGGTCGGCCTGCAACTGGCGCACCCGATTCTCGAATCGTATCTGCCAGAGTTGTACCCCGATATCGAACAGCGCCAGTTGATTGAGGATTTCATCCTGTCGGCAATTCTGTGCCACGACGTTACCCCGCCGCCGCTGTTCATGGAAGGCGCCATCGTCGCGGTTGCGGACGGATGTGACATGACAAAGGGACGCGCGCGCATGCCTTTCGACCTTGGCAAGATCGACATTCACGCGGTTTCAGCGCTTGCGATTGAGGAAGTAATCATCAAGGGCGGCGACACCATGCCCGTGGAGATCGCTGTCCTGATGAGCAATTCTGCCGGGATATTCCAGGTAGAACAGACCCTGATCAGAAAACTCCTGGTTACGCCGCTGAAGGCTTACGTAACCGTGGACGCATCAACGATAAACCCAGGCAGCGCCTGCGATAAGCGCATCATTCAAAGCGTCAAACTCCGCGACGGCAAGCTCAGCCCCTATAACTAAATCAACCAGCCGCGCGAAGACTCATGGGAGTCTTCGC
>CAIXPS010000135.1 GCA_903921365.1 uncultured bacterium
AAGGGGTTGTCGGTGCGCAAGGTGATCGCGCACGCTGTCCGGCGCACCCTGATCCGGAACAACTCGATTGCGCAGAAGGATGTCGAGACGAGCCTGATTGAGCAGTTCCTGTACCCCAAGTACGGGCCGGGGCAGATGTGGGAGGAGGCGGCGCGGCGCGTGGTTGCGGCGGGCGGTGAGATTCACCTCAACTGCAACGTAACGAAGGTGACGCGTGATGGCGAGCGCATCAGTGCGGTGATCACGCAGGATCAGAATGGAACCGAGCGATCATGGCGTGGCGATTATGTCTTCTCCACGATGCCAATGAAAGAACTGGTGGCGGACATGCACGTCGATCAGCCCGTTCCCGCCGATGTGCTGGAAGTGGCGACGGGGCTGGTGTACCGCGATTTCATCACGGTGGGGCTGCTGCTCAAGCGCCTGCGCCCACACGACGCGTTGCCGGGCGCAGCGCAGAGCGGCGCCATCCCCGACACATGGATTTACATCCAGGAGAAGGACGTCAAGATCGGGCGGTTGCAGATATTCAACAACTGGAGCCCGTACATGGTGCGCGACCCGAACACGGTGTGGATGGGGCTGGAATACTTCACCAACGTGGGGGACGAATTGTGGTCGATGCCCGACGAGACCTTCGTCCAGTTCGCCATTGGCGAGTTGGAGAAGATCGGGATGATCGACGCGCGGGACGTGCTCGACAGCACGCTGATCCGCATGCCCAAGACGTACCCTTCATACACGGGCGCGTACGAGCGCTTCGACGTGGCGCGCGCGTGGCTCGATCGGTTCAGCAACTTGTTTCTGATCGGGCGCAACGGGATGCACCGCTACAACAACCAGGATCACTCGATGCTCACCGCCATGACCGCTGTGGAGAACATCCGCAACGGGGTTACAACAAAGGACAACATCTGGGCGGTGAACGTCGAGCAGGAATATCACGAGACCAAATCGCCGCCGCTCGAATCGGTGGCGGATAAGTACGAAGTGTGAAGTGTGAATTATGAAGTATGAGGTGTGGTTTCATACTTCATACTTCATACGGAATCACGCGCATACTGAGGTTGCGCAATTGTCTGGCTCGCCATGTCACCATCGCGACGACCAGCAGCGTTACGATGCCGCCGGCGACGACGGCGGGCGCCGCGCCGAGCGCTTTGGCCGCCACACCGCTCTCAAATGCGCCGACCTCGTTGGATGCGCCGATGAAGATCCATTCCACAGACGCGATGCGGGCGCGCATGGCTTCAGGCGAGAATGTCCGCACGATGGTTGAGCGGATGACCATGCTCACCCCGTCGAATATGCCGGTGCCCATCAACGCGGCCCACGACAGCAGCATGTCGCGCGACAGGCCAAAGGCAATAATGCTCAGGCCAAAACCTGCCACGCAGAACAATAGGGTGCGACCGGTGTTGTGTAGCGGCGGATTGCGCGCGCACCACAGCGACGAGAGCAGGACGCCGACTGTTGGCGCGGCCACCAACAGCCCGTAACCCGCCGGCCCGGTCTTCAGGATGTCGCTGGCGAAAACCGGCAGCAGTGCAATTGCGCCGCCAAACAACACTGCGAACAGGTCCAGCGACATCGAACCGATGAGAATCTGGTCGTTCCACACATACTTGACGCCGGCCGCAATACTCTGCCAGATTGACTCGTCCTCAGCTGCCGGGGGCATGGGCTTGGGCGCGATCAGCAGCAGGCCGATAAACGACAGTGCAAACGCGACCGAGATCAAAGCGAATGTGACAGTCGGGCCAAACGCGGCATAGCTCAATCCGCCCAGCACAGGCCCGCTGATCGACACAATGGTGCCGGCGCTGCTCATGATCGCCGCCGCCTGCGCATACCAGTGCTGTGGAATGACCTGCGCCTCAAACGCGCTGGAGGCCGGGTTGGAGAAACCGCGCGCGATTCCGACGACAAAGGCGACGGCATACAGCGCCGTCATCCCCAGCCGGGACACATCCAGCGAGATGAACACATACGACAGCACGCAGACCATCTCCACGAGTTGTGTCGCAAGCACGATGCGGCGGCGGTCGTGGCGGTCGGCGAAGTGACCGCCCAACAACGCCAGGCTGAGCGCCGGAATGGCTTCCACCAGCCCCAGCAGACCGAGCGCGAGCGGATCATGCGTCAGTTGGTACACCTGGTACCCGATCACGATCACGAGCGCGCTGCCGGCCAGGCTGCTGCACAGCCGCGTCAAGAGCAGATAGCGGAATTCCTGTGACCGGAACGGGGCAAACGCACTGGATTGAAAGATCGGGGGTCTGTTCATGTAAGTGTGGTTATGATATCATGCCGAGTTGCTTGTGCCTCCAACTGAGGGCACAGATATGAGGAGTTTAAAAGAAAATGAAATTGCGCCCCGATACCGCGCTCACATTTGACGACGTGCTGCTCGTTCCGAAGAAGTCCGCCATTCGTTCGCGCCACGCCGTCAATACCCGCACCCAGTTCAGCCGCCATATCCCGCTGGCCACGCCCATCGTGTCGTCCAACATGGACACCGTGACCGAGTGGGCTATGGCGCGCATGATGGCGCGGCTGGGCGGCATCGGCGTGATCCATCGCTTTATGACGATCGAGCGCCAGGCCGCCGAAGTGCAACGCGTCAAGCGCACCGAGGGGTTCATGGTCGAGCGGCCCTACAACCTGCCTGCCAACACCACAGTGCAGAATGCGCGCGACCGCATGGATGAATTGCATATTGGCGGGCTGGTCGTCGTGAGCGAGAATGACGACGTGCTCGGGCTGGTTACCGCGCGCGACCTGATGTTCGAGCGCAACGCCTCACGCCCGGTCACCGAGGTGATGACGCCGCGCGCAAAGCTTGTGACCGTCAACGCCGGCACGACGATGGAGCAGGCGCGCGACATCCTGCATGAGCACCGCATCGAGAAACTACCCGTGATCGATCAGGATGGACGGCTGCAAGGGCTGATCACCGCGCAGGATATCGCGAAGCAGGAACACTGGCCCGATGCCACCAAGGATAGCCGTGGGCGCTTGCGCGTCGCCGCTGCCGTCGGAGTGCGCCCGTCCGACATCGAACGCGCCGAGGCGTGCGTGAATGCCGGCGCGGATGCGCTGGTGGTCGATATTGCGCATGGGCACTCCGATCTGGCGTTGAACATGGTGCGCGCACTTAAGGAGCGCTTCCCACAGGTGGATATCGTGGGTGGCAATGTGGCCAGCGCCGCAGGCGTGCGCGACATGGTCGACGCTGGCGCCGACTCAGTCAAGGTCGGCGTGGGCGCTGGCTCAATCTGCATCACGCGCATCGTCACCGGCTTTGGCGTGCCGCAATTAAGCGCGGTATCGGAATGCGCGGACGCCGCGCAGGCACTCGGCGTGCCGATCATTGCCGACGGCGGGATTCGCACCTCCGGCGACATCACCAAGGCGCTCGCGGCGGGCGCAAGCACCGTCATGCTGGGCAGTTTGTTGGCAGGCACGGATGAGAGCCCGGGGGCGAACGTGGTGCGCGGCGGTCAACGGTTCAAGGTAGTGCGCGGCATGGCGTCGCTCACTGCGAATATCGACCGGCAGGAAATCGAGTTGGGTCATGAGGTCGATGACGATGACTGGGAGCGCGTGGTCGCCGAGGGCGTCGAGGCTATGGTGCCAGTGCGCGGGCCGGTCAAGGACATCGTCTATCAACTCGTTGGCGGGTTGCGCTCGGGGCTGAGCTATGCGGGCGCGACTTCCATTCCCGAACTGTGGGAAAACGCCGAATTTGTGCGCATCACATCAGCAGGCAAGGCCGAG
>CAIXPS010000136.1 GCA_903921365.1 uncultured bacterium
CGGCCAACGGCGCGAATGCCTCGCACACGTTCCCGGCGGTTGGGAGCTATGTTGTGACGGTCACCGCCTCGAACGGACGCGGCTCAGAATTTGTCACGACTACGGTGACGATCATTGATGCGCCGATCAGCGGCCTCGCGGCTGCCAGCAGCACTCCCACTGAACTCAACAGCGCGACGCACTTCACGGCCACTATCGGCGGGGGCACCAATGTGTCCTACGCGTGGGACTTCGGCGCAGGCGCGGCCAACGGCGTGAACGCCGCGCACACGTTCCCGGCGGTTGGGAGCTATGTTGTGACGGTCACCGCCTCGAACGGGCGCGGGACGGAAATTGCCACTACCACGGTGACGATCATCGATGTGCCCATCAGCGGCTTGACCGCTGCGAACAACAGCCCGACCGAACTCAACAGCAGCACTGGATTCACGGCCACCATCGGCGGCGGCACCAATGTGTCCTACGCGTGGGACTTCGGCGCAGGCACGGTCAGCGGCACGAATGCCGCGCACACGTTCCCGGCAGTTGGGAGCTATGTTGTGACGGTGACCGCCTCGAACGGGCGCGGCTCCAAGTTTGTCACCACTACTGTGGCTATCATTGACGTGCCCATCAGCGGCCTCGCGGCTGTCAGCAGTAGCCCGACCGAACTTAACAGCGCGACCCACTTCACGGCCACCATCGGCGGCGGCAGCAATGAGTCCTATGCCTGGGACTTCGGCACAGGCACGGCCAACGGCGCGAACGCCTCGTATACGTTCCCGGCAGTTGGGAGCTATGTTGTGACGGTCACCGCCTCGAACGGACGCGGCTCAGAATTTGTCACGACTACGGTGACGATCATTGACGCGCCGATCAGCGGTCTCGCGGCTGCCAGCAGCACTCCCACTGAACTTAACAGCGCGACCCACTTTACGGCCACGACCAGCGGCAGCAATGTGTTTTACGCCTGGGACTTCGGAGATGGACAGACAGCCGGCAATAACGCCAACCCGATACATACTTACGCAACGGTTGGCGACTACACGGCGACCGTAACCGCAACAAACTCTCGTAATGCGCAAGTTGCGACAACGGTTGTCACCGTCCGCGATGTTGCGATCTCTGGTCTGGCGCTTGCAAGCAACAGCCCGGTGTTCTTTGGCAATACACTCTTTCTTACAGCTACGGCAGCGAACGGCAGCGGTATTACCGGCTACTCATGGAACTTTGGCGACGGCGTGGTATCCAATGATGGCGCGTCGCAGTCACACGCCTACGCGTCAGCCGGGACATATACCACGATCGTCACCGCCACCAACGCGCGCGGATCGGCTATCGTCACCACGACGGTGATCGTCTTTGCTTACCCAACGCTGAGTTCCAGCGACATCACCGGGCCATACGCGACGGGTGTGACTCGACCATTCAGCATTAGTGTGGCCAACCCGTCAACAGGCGCGCACTACACCCAGGCGCGACTCGATCTGACTTTCTCAAACACGCTGGCGGCTGACATCGCAGTGTTCGAGTTCTGGAACGGTTCCGCATGGACGCCGGTCAGCTACACGCAGAGCGGCACAGATGTGCACGCATTCGTTGGCGCCGAAGCAGGCTTCGTCATGGCGGCGTTCTACGACGCGACAACCGCCTTCCGCATCCAGTTCAGCACAGCCAGCACGACTACGGCGCAGGTGAAGATCGTCGACCTGACGACGGATCCGGCAACAACCCGCGCAACGCTTGACGCTGTCATGGCGGTGCGCGCGCCGAACAGTGTGATCGCCATCGCCGCGCCGGCGATCATCGCTGCAAACGGCATCAGCACGACCAATGTCACCGTCACAGTGACGGATATCTACGGCGACCCGGTTGTGGGCGCGCAGATCAC
>CAIXPS010000137.1 GCA_903921365.1 uncultured bacterium
CCGGGCTGGTCCAGGCGTAACCCGCGTTCGGCGCACTCGCCGCGTTCGGCGCACTCGCCGCGTACGGCGCACTCGCCGCGTATATCCCATCCGGCCCGGACCATATGCTGTGCCAGATGTTCGGGAACGCTAGCGCCCGCGCGATGAAGGTGTTGCGTTTGAGCGATCGCCATGCCAGGTTGGGGCGGCTATGCGCATACCCCCACGTGAGCAATTGCGATATCGCGGGCCATACCATGCCGCGTTCGCTGATCGGCGCTCCAATGGGCGACGGGTCGTCGAGCAACCTGCGGATGTTGTCGATCAACCGCGCCTGCACGCCTTTCGTGTCCATGCGCTCTGCCACACCGCTGATCAGCGCCCAGGGTTGCGATTCGAGGTTGATCCAATCATCGGCGATTGGCACAGGCCGATCATTCAGATCGCGCAGGATGGCGCGCGTGAACCAGCGCCCATTCCACTGCAGGTTGATTGCCTTTTCGATTCCGGTTGAGAAGGCGCGCACCTCGGCGGACAGCGCCGTGTCGCGTTGTTCGAGCATGGCCGCGACGCGCGGCAGCACATAGAGCGCCATCTGGCTATTGGGGATCGACTCACCGCCGCGCCGCGTGTTGTCGAGGCTGATCTCCAGCGCCAGGTCCTTGAGCGCTGTTTCAAGGACAATCGAGTCCGACCAGTCGCCGTCGCCAATGCGAATCAGCCCATGTTCGCCTACGCCGACTGTGTCGATCAAGTGGCGAATCGTCAGGCGCATATGGTCGAGCACGCTGTCGCCACAGGGAGGCCGGGGCTTTTGACCGCGCGGGTAGTAAGGCAGTGCGGCATCAAGAAATCCCCAGTCGCCGGTCGCAGCCAGATATTCGTTCAGCGCAAGCAACAGGAACAGGTCGAGGTCTGATGGCGCGGCGTGCAGCCCCAGCGCATCGCTGTGGTAGCCAAAGCCGGCGAATGCATAGGGCAACTGACCGTTGTTGGCGTGCGCCATGCTCAATAGCAACCGCAGCATCTCACGCGCCAGATCAGGGCGCAGGTAAACCAGCGGTAGTGTGAACAACGCCTGGTCGCGCGGCGCCCCATCTGCGCCATGCAGGTAGAGGTAAGCCGAGCCCTGCGGGATCACATGCGCATCGTAGTAGTCGTTGCGCAGGGTGGCCGAGAGCAGGTTGTGCGCATGCCATGCCATCTCGCGTTGCAACGCATCCTCGCCGGGCGCGCTGAAATAAGCCAGGCGATCCTTCCACGTTGCCACCGTATCGGCGAGCGGATTGGCCGTATACCGGTCGAGGAAAGCAAGCGCTTCACCGGGGCGCACTGCGCCATAAGCGTAGCGCAGATCGACGCGCGCCCCGGGTTGCAACTCAATGTCATGGCGCAGCACGAGGCAATAGGGCATCGTGCGATCCAACATCGTGCGATCCAAGATCGGGCGATCCAACATCGTGCGATCCAAGTCTGGCACGATGGTAGGAACAGGCGCGCCGCGCGCGCGCACCGCATCAGGCTGGACTGCGCCGCCCTGACCGAAGAAGGCTGTCTTTTGGGTATAACACGCGGCGATGCGACTGTCGCTCAGATTGGCGAGGATTACGTCGAACGGTTGTGTGTCCACGTCCTGTAGTTCGGCGGGGTCATGGCCAACGGGACTGCGCGGTTGTTGCCGGAAGCGCAACACCTTCATCTGCTCGTCGAGGCTCACGCTGGCGCTGTAATCATCGTTTAACGCCCGACGCGCCTCGTCTCCTGGCGCGCCAAATGGCCCCGAGCGCAACCATTGTAGCTTGAGCCGATGAATGTTGACGTCCCAGTACTCGTAGTAGCGCAGGCGCCTCGCTTCCTGCCCCAGGTTCTCGATGCGCACATCATTGAGTAGAACCGGGTCATCGCCCGGCGGCGCATACACCTGGCGAGTGACGCGGATGTTGCGGTGGGTGGTCGTGCTGTCGCAGTGCCCGATGCCAAACGCGCGATCGACCTCGGCGGCGGCGGGGCGATAGCGGTAGGCCGTCGCCCATACCTCGACGCCGTCATCGACGTAACCGAACCCGCCAGAATAAGCGTGTTGAATCACCACCGCGAGTTGTGCCGTCGCTTGGGGCGGCGCTGTGGCTGGCTGGGCGGTCGTCCCGCGCGGAATGACCGGATCAAGGTGTTGGCGGTGGATCGCGCTGGCTCGCAGGGCATACCAGATCAGTTGCGCGCGCCGCCAGACACGCGCGAGCGCCAGCAGTACTTGCGCAGCAATCTCCAGAAGGCGCGCGCCGAGCGTGAGCGGGGGAGCCGTTGGGTCGGGTTGTCCCTCGCGGTCGCGCGTTTCGAAGCGGTTGAGGTATACCCCGCCGCGGTCGCCGATGACCAGTTGGATGATGCCATCGTTGCTGACCAGCGCCGTTACCCGGTCGTTGCCGATCTGAGACCAGTGGTCGCGGCAATTGAGATTCTCGGTGTTGGGGTAGCGCGCGCGCGGGTCGTTCCACTGGTCGCAGGTGTAACGATAGGCTGGCAAGCCGTCGGCGTCGAGCGTCCATTCGCCGAAGATGCCGCTGCCCTCAGTGGTTCGCGCGAAGACGCGCGCATCCCTGGGGGCGCCTCCAACGGATCTGCGCAGCGAATCGAGCAACACACGCCATCTGTTCCACATAATGAGTCTGCGCCATTCTACAGGCGTTCAGATAAAGTCGCAGGGGGCGTGTGCGAGGTTATGATTGGAGACAAGTTAAAAAGTTTTGCAAGCAGGGAGGATCATGATGCATGCAGTTCGAGTGCACGAAACTGGCGATGCCAGTAAATTGACCTATGAAGAAATTGCTGTGCCGGAACCGAGGCCGGGTGAGGTGCGCGTCAAGGTGGCGGCCATCGGCTTGAATTTTGTGGAGATTTACAACCGCAAGGGGCTGTACCCGAACCAGTTGCCGTTCATCCCCGGCGGGGAGTTAGCGGGCACGGTGGATGCCGTGGGCGCGGACGTGGCTGATCTACAGCCCGGGGACCGCGTCGCCACCGCCAACGGCGCAGGTGCGTATGCCGACTATGCCATCGCGGCGGCGGCGAAGTTGGTAAAGCTGCCGGAAGACGTGTCGTTGGAACTGGGCGCTGCGGTCATGTTGCAGGGCATGACCGCGCACTATCTGGCGTTGTCCACCTACCCACTCAAGCCTGGCGACACGGCGCTGGTGCATGCGGGCGCCGGCGGCGTGGGACAACTGCTGGTGCAGATCGCCAGGAAGCGCGGCGCGCGCGTGATCGCGACGGTTTCGACCGACGAGAAGGCCGGGCTGGCGCGCGAGGCCGGGGCCGACGAGGTCATCCTCTATTCGCAGGATGATTTTGAGGTTGAGGTGAAGCGGCTGACGGGCGGGAAAGGAGTCGAGGTTGTGTACGACTCGGTCGGCAAGACGACCTTTGCAAAGGGCTTGAATTGTCTTAAGCCGCGCGGGCTGATGGCGCTGTATGGGCAATCCAGCGGGACGGTGGAGCCGATCAACCTGCAACTCCTCAACCAGAAGGGTTCGCTGTTCGTGACCCGCCCCACACTCGGACATTACGTGTTAACGCGCGATGAACTGCTGTGGCGGGCCGGTGATTTATTCAAGTGGATTGCGGCAGGCGAATTGAAGGTGCGCATCGACCGCGCGTTCGCGCTCGCGGATGTGGCGGCTGCGCATACCTACATGGAAGACCGTGGCACGAAGGGCAAGGTGTTGCTGATCCCGTAAGCAGTATTGTCATTACTGAAGCGCGCCACGTAGCCGACGCCATGACGAGCTTAACTGGCGCGCTGAAGAATCTCTGCCGTTGTTTGCCACATGTGCCAGCGACGGCAAAGATTCCTCCATCGCGCAGGACGTAACGGGGACAAGTTTGTTAAGCGGCGCGATGTCGGAATGACAGGCAGCGTGTTGCGCGTGCATCAGGCGGTGTGTTGTTACTCAGATGACAGCAGGAGCACCACGGCATCATTTGGCGGGAACGCGCAGATGATATCTGCGCCATCGGGCTGCGGCGTCTGCCCATACCATGTGCCACTGATCTTCCATCCAGGCGCCAGTTTCACCGGCGTAATCACCGGCTCTGGGCTGTAGTTGATGAGCACCACCACCCGGCTGTCGCCGAGCGCGTGCTCGGTAATGCCGATCTGCGGGTGATCCTTCTGCGCGACGCGATCCGCCATGAAGGGTTGCGCCATGTGGCGATAGATCTGCCACACGGATTGCGGCGCATCGAAGCTGCCCGGCGTCTGCGTCAGCTCTTTCTCAATCGGCGCCGAGAGAAAGTAGATTGTTCCCTTGCCCCAGGCGGCGCGCGTGAAGACCGGGTTGCCGTCGGCCTCTCGCCCAAGCACTTCGGCGCGCGTGGGTTCCAGCCGCAGTCGGAATGGCGCATGGGTAGTAAACGTCGGCTGGCCGGCGACGCCATCCATGCTCACCGTCGTTGCCGCGGCGTGGCGCGAACGGGTGATGACATCGAACCCGAATGGCTCGTTGAGCGGGCTGAGCATGCCGTTGTCGTGCGACACGTATAGCGTTGCCCCGGACTTGACGCGGTCGAGCAGTTCGAGCCAGCGCCGCCGGTAGATGATCCGCCCGCCGCTGATGCACGGCAGCAGGTAGAACGGGGCGTCTTTCAGCGGCTGGTCGGCATACTGGAACTCGATATCGAAGCCGGCCTGTTTTGCCAGCACAAAGCTGCTATAGGCCACTGCCCACTGATCCTGCCCCTCGCTCAGGATACACACGGCCTCGGTCTTGCGCGGCGGCAGCGCCGATATCGGCAGCGACTTGATGAACTGCCCGAAGCGGCTGATCTCACCGAGGACGGGTTTGGGCGTGCCGTCATGATGGAATAGCCCCAGTTCACGCTCGTAGGCGTCCCAGTCGTATGGCGCGCCCGATAGGTGACTCAGTTCGAATGCGCACCACCACAGCAGGCCGTGGCAGTCGTGCGCCCATGCAGACAACATGGCGACGCGAATGAAGTCAGCGGCGATTTTCTCAGTGGCGACCATCGGGCCGAGTGTGCCAATCTCCTCGACGAGGCATGGCTTTTCACCGATGTCGGCATACATGCGCGACTCGGCGGTCGAGTGCAGCTCGGTGCGCATCGTGTTCACCGGGTCTGAATCGCAGTACGGGGTGAAATAGGGATAGGGGTGCGTGGTGAGCACGTCGGTCAACTCGCCCTGATCCTGAATGCGCCATGGGGCGTTTGGTCCGGGCAGCAGGCTGTGCATCCCCGACACGACCGGGCGGCTCTGATCCTCTGCGCGGATGGCGTTGACGATAGCCGATGTCCATACCCAGAACTGATCGCGCGTGGCGGGGCCCATGCAGTTGCACTCGTTGCCCAGATCCCACGCCAGCACAGCCGGGTGATCGCGGAAGCGCCGCGTGAAGTATTTGACAAAGCGCGTCTGCCACAGCACCGCCACAGGATCGGTGAGCACGTTGCGGCCTTCCAGCGCTGGCGGCACGAACAACCGCCCGCTCATCCAGCCGGTGATCAACCCGACGATCAACTTCAGCCCGTGCTGTGCGGCGAGATCGGCGAACTCGGCGAAGCGGTCGAGTGCGACAGCCGACATGCCGGCCAGCCCTTCAGCGGTGTCGGGGAGCGCCTCCTCGCCGTGACGAAACTCGACCGGGCCATAACCGGTTCCAAGCAACGTGAGCGGTTGAAAGTCGGGCCACAGAGGAAAGACGCGCAACACCTGTATGCCGGCGTCGGCCAGCTTGCGCAGGTCATCGGCGACGACATCGCGCCGCCAGTCACGCCACATCGTCGTGCCCGCGTGCGAGGCCCAGTAGTTGCAACCAACGACGAACGTTCCCGGTGTAGTGAGTGGGTTATTTTCGGCCATAGCGTGAGTGTACGACAGGTTGCGTTATCGGTGGAGCATCTGGCCGGTTATCGTTAATGCATGATTGTGAGTAGAATCACTTAGATCTGCGATGCAGGTGATCACGCCCTGCACTGGCGCCATGTTTTGGCATTTTGCGTGGAGGAATCTTGTCATTTGTTCGTCGTTATCTACTGCCAATAGGCCTCGGCCTGTTACTCTTCATCGTCGCCTTCGTCTACATGCTCCCCGGCACGAATCAGTCGGTGAACATCTACGACGAAGGCATCGTCGTGTACAGCGCAGTGCGCGTCATGGAAGGCCACGTGCCCTACCGTGACTTCTGGAGCATCTACAGCCCCGGACAGTTCTACGCGCTGGCGGCGCTCTTTAGCGCGTTCGGCGCGTCGATCCAGACCGAACGACTATGGGACGCCGCCCTGCGCGCGCTCGTGCCACTGTTCGCTTACCTGATCGCCGCGCGCTTCACCACACGCGTCAAGGCGCTTGTCGCCTGGGCGGCAGCAACTGCATGGATGGGGTTTTACGCCTATTCGTACTTTTACCAGTGGACGTTCTTTGGCTATCCGGCGTACCCCGCGATTGCCTTCAGCCTCGCGACCCTCTGGTTGATGACGGTTTACTTCACTGACCCGCGCAGGCGCTGGCTCGTCGGCAGCGGGATCATGCTGGGAATTACGACCCTCTTCCGGCACGACTTCGGCATCTATTGCGGCATCGGCGTGTTTCTGGCGCTGGTATTGTTTACCCTCCTGCGCCCGCGCGAGGGATCTGCCCTCACGCCACGAATGACCTGGCGCGATCAGTTGCGCGCGTTTTGGCGCGTTCTATGGCCGTTTGCGTTGAGCGCAGCGGTCGTGGTGCTACCCGTGGCAATTTACTTTGTCACGCAGGTCAAACTCAGCGAACTCGTGTATGACCTGTTCACATTCCCGGCGTCGATCTTCCCACGTTTTCGCGCATTGCCGTACCCGCCCAACGGCCCGTACGGGCCAAAAGAGTTCCCGCAGATTCTGCCGTTCTATCTGCCGTTCCTCGTGTTTCTGATGGCCGGTGTTGTGGCGTTCATCACCGCGCGCAAACGCACGGTCGAGAGCGTCGCGCACGCATTGTGCATCGTCATGCTGATCGTGTTCGGGTTGTTCGCGTTCAATCAGGCGCGCGTGCGCGCCGACGTCATCCACACCCCGGCGTTTTTCATCCCATCCATCATCCTGCTCGTGATCCTGTTGCGGGGCATTCCGCAACCGACCCGTGGGCAGGCCGAGGCAGCGCCCGTGCTGGTCTCTGTGGCAACACTCCTGCTCGTGCTTGTGTTTGCCGAGCCTGTGGTCGATCGCGTCAACTTGCTGCTGGATGCGCAACGCATGGCGCCGGCGCTATCGACGGCGGTTCCGCGCGCAACGACGGCCATCGTCAATCCGAACCTGTCACAGGCGGTTCAATTCATCCGCGCAAACACCCGGCCGGATGAGCGCATCTTCGTCGGCAACACGTTCCACGACAAGGTGTTTGTGAACGAGCCGATGTTCTACTTCCTCGCCGAGCGCGACAGCGCCACGCGCTATCACGAGTTGCATCCCGGTGTCGCAACCACTGCGCCGGTGCAGCAGGAGATTGCCGACGACATTGAGAAATATCAGGTGCAATATCTGGTGATATCGTCGCAGTTCGAGGGCGCCAACGAGCCGAATGAGAGCTCGGTCAGCAGTGGCGTCAAGATACTCGACACTTACATCTCGGATCACTACCTGCCGATGGCGTCGTTCGGGCCCTATCGGATGTATCGCAGAGTCAGATGAGGACAGGGGATAGGGGACAGGTATCAGGGCAACATGCCAGCGCTTTGGAGGCCGAGGCTTCAGCCGGTTTTCGCGGGCTTGGGACCAGAAGCCAGCAGCCAGCAGCCTGAAGTTAAGATTTACTTTACTTTCGGCGCCGTTCGAGAATGGCGGCGGGTTGACCTGTTCAGCCACGCCGGGCATAAATACTGTCTGAATCACGGATTTAATGGATTAACGGATGACACGGATAAGAACCGAATCCGCATCGTCAAATCCGTGAAATCCATGAATCCGTGGCAATCCGTGATTCAGACAGTGTTCTTCTCCCTACCCAACTGTGGCTACACTCACGCCGCACAGCCAGTGTCTGATATGTCAAAATGATTTTGACACAGCTGGGACAGTGTGTGTGCTCAGGATATACCGGCGCAATCCCCAGGTGTCTGCGTAGCGCACATGATTGATCCAACCCTGCACACCGGCATCCAGTTCCGCGAAAGTGATGCGCCCGGTGCGATAGTCCGTCAGATTACGCGTCAGCCGTTGTGTGAATCTCACTGCGTTGCGGCGCTTCAAGCGCCTGTGCGTGGGGTACAGGACAAACCCCAGCCATGGCGCGCCGTCGGCGCATGACACAACCTGCGCCTGAGTTTCATGCAGGGTTAAGCGCAGGCGCGCCAGATGATCGATGATCGCGCTCTTCCATGCATACAGTTGCTGCTTGCTGTCGCTGAATAACGCGAAGTCGTCCACATAGCGCAGGTAGGCCGGGCAGCCCAGATCGCGTTGCACGAACCAGTCGAACGGGTTCATATACACGTTCGACCAGAACTGCGAAGTCAAATTACCGATGGGCAACCCGCGCGGACGCGTAAGCGCAAAGAGATCATCACCCGGAAATAACACCGGCGTGTACTCATTGACCAGCACGCCCGCGCCGCTGTGCAGGATGGCATCCACAAGACCCATTGTGCGTTCATCGGCGATGGCTGCAGCGATCTCAGCCCGCAGGATGGCATGGTCGAGCGACGGAAAGTGCTCCACAATGTCCCCGCGCAACAAATAGCGATAACGCCGCATGTTGGATTGAAAACAATCCAGTGCGCGGTGAGTGCCTTTGCCCACGCGATTAGCGTAGCTGTCAACGATAAAGCGCTGCTCGAAGATCGGCGTGATGACATTGCACAACGCGTGATGCGCGACCCGATCGCGGAACGGCGCTGCACTGATCAACCGGCGTTTGGGCTCGTGAATGTAGAAATTCGTATACGCGCCGGGACGATAGGTTCCATTGCTCAGATCACGTTGCAGGTCAATCAGCCGGTCAGCCACCTGATGCTCAAACCCCGCCGCCGCGTTGCCGCGCCGCTTTCCGCGCGCGGCAGTGTGGAACGCCAACCACAGGTTATCCCAGCGTATGATGTCTTCATATATGGATGACATGGTGATCTTTACACAGACGCGCGACCTGTTGATGTGGCTGTTGCCACACTGCGACGATTTTCCAAAGAACCAGCGCTTCGTGGTGACGCGCCGGCTGCAAAATGCCGCGCTCGATTTCCAGGAGTGCCTGTTTGATGCCAACGCGCGCAACGGATCGGCGCGCCTGGCCTGTCTGCAGGATGCCGACGCGCAACTCAACAGGACGCGCCTGTATCTGCGCTTCGCCTTCGACTGGCAGTGGCTGAACAGCGGACAATACGAACATGTCAGCCGCATGGTCGCAGAGATCGGAAAGTTACTCGGCGGCTGGCTCAAGCAGACCAAAGGGCGGGCATAGTGGGTTTTGCAACCAGGCTATGCCCAGTCTTTTGTATGCGCCCGGCGCTGGCGATGCCCTGTGTCGCCCTGCCCTTGCGGGCCTGCGCACGGACCAGACAATCCCGGCGCTGTTCCTCTCCCTTCGCCTCGGTGCAACCGCCGTAGCGAGCGCACATTTCCGGAACGGTCTTGCGCGGGGGCGCACACCGCCGCCACACCCATGCAAGCATGAATGCGACCAGAAGAAGGGGCAGACGAACATGGGCAGACGCAACCACCACCCGAAAACCGTTGTTATCGTTGCGGTTCGTTGGCTCATTCCTGTTGCGGTTGGCCGCGCGCGCGTTGTTGGAATTGTTGTTCCACCCGCCACCGCGCACCACGCCTGTTCCCGGGCTGCCTGACTGAGCATTTCTACCCAGCTTCGTTATCATAGCTCACTTTGATTTTTGCGATTTTTTCTATGCTGGGGAGGGTGCCCTCCCCAGACCCTACCCGCTCAGAACCGGATTCAGAGGAGCAGATCGGAACAGAGATCAGAGTTCAGAGCAGACCAGAGGACAGATTTAAGAAACAGGGGCAGACGCAACCACCACCCGACAACCGCCGTC
>CAIXPS010000138.1 GCA_903921365.1 uncultured bacterium
GCGCCAGCGCTGTGCTGGGCATCGAAATGCCGAGTTGATCCGCCGCGCGCAACGCGTAGGTCAGGTCCTTGTGCATCCAGCGCAATGCGAAGTGCGTGTCGGTGTGATTGCGTTCGATAACCGCCTGCGCCTTCATCTTGACGACCGGGCTGGCGACCGCGCCAGTGGTGATCGTCTTGAGCACAGTGGGCATGTCCAGCCCAGCCTTCTCAGCAAAAGCAATCCCCTCGGCCAGCGCCGACACTTGTACGGCGACGATCATGTTGTTCACCAGTTTATAGATTGCGCCCGAGCCGGTCGGCCCGAAGTGAATGATGGTTGCCGCAAAGTGCGCGAGGGTTGGACGAATTTCCTCGAACACTTCGGGGGATGCGCCGACGTAAAGCGTCAACTGACCTGCAGCCGCGGCCACTTTGCTGCCCGCCATGGGCGCATCGACAAAGCGCGCGCCTGCTGTGGTTGCCAGTCCGGCCAGTTCGCGCACCCAGTCGAGCGATATCGTGGCGCACTCCAACGCGAGGGCGCCAGGGCGCATGCCGGCAAGCGCGCCGTTCTCGCCCAGCCACATCGCGCGCGAGGCTGCATCATCGCCGACCACGCTGATCACCATATCTGCGCCCGTGGCTGCAACCTTAGGTGTGTCGGCCCACGCCGCGCCTGCTGCGATCAACGCCTGCGCTTTCTGAACGGTGCGGTTGTAAACTGTCACCGCATGACCGGCTTTGAGCAGGTTGCTCGCGATTCCTCCACCCATGATGCCCAATCCGAGAACGGCAATATGCTGCATGCTTTCCTTCACTCCACTTTTCATATCAAGAATGCTCACAATATAAACGATAATTGTCAAAGAACCACAACATTATGAACCCAGCATTGGCAGCAGCGCTCAGCACTGAACAACGCGAGGTCTACAACGCCATCCGGGCGTATGCCGACCATCGCAATGTGGCCGTATATCTCGTCGGCGGCGCGGTGCGCGACTGGCTGATGGGCCATCCCGCCGGCGACCTCGACTTCACCGTTGAAGTCGACGCGATCGATTTTGCGCGCGGGCTGATGGAGGCGCATGGCGGACAGGTGACCGCGCACGAGCGGTTCCGCACCGCCACATGGCTATGGGTCGGACATCATACTGACTTCACCACGTCGCGCAGCGAAACCTACCCGCGCCCGGCGATGCTGCCGGTCGTCACGCCCGCGCCAATCGAACGCGACCTGTATCGGCGGGACTTCAGCATCAACGCGATGGCGTTACGCCTGCGCAATGATGTGCTGGTTGATCTGCACGATGGGCAGGGCGACCTGTCGCGCAAGGAGATCCGCGCGCTGCACGCGCGCAGCTTTACAGACGATCCTACGCGTATCCTGCGCGCGGCGCGCTATGCGGCAAGGTTCGGATTCAGCGTCGAGTCTGCGACGCGTGAGTGGATCGGTCACGGGCTGGCCTATCTAAAAGACCTCAGCGGCGAGCGCGTGAAATACGACCTTGAACTTATTTTTGGCATCCCGCAACCCGAGCGCGCACTCATCCTGTTGCGCGAGTGGGATGTGTTCAGGGCGTTCGGCATCTCTGTGCCAGAAGCGGAAGCGCTGCGCGCGCGCTTCGATGCGATACGGTTGCACCTGCGAATGTGGCACACTGCGACCATCAATCTGACGCGCGCGGAACTCATCCATGCCATTGGCTGGGGCGCGCTGATCTACAACCTCGGCCAGCTAAGCGCGCGGCGCTGGCTCGACCTGATCCCGCACACGGCGGAAGTGCGCGAGGCGCTCGTCTCACTCGGTGTGCTCAGCACGCTCAGCGCCACGCTCTTTGACGGCAAACCGAGCAGGCAGTCGGATATCCTGCGCCCGTTCAGCGGGCTCGCACTGCTGATCACATGGCTGTTCGACCACTCAGCATCGAAGCGCGCGGCGGCGTTCAGTGAGTGGCACGCCTGGCGCGGCATGCAACCCGTCACCACCGGCGATGATTTGAAGGCGCGCGGCGCGCGTCCGGGCCCGATCTATGGGAAACTGCTGGCATCCCTCAGGAATGCGTGGCTGGATGGCGAAGTGACATCGGCGGACGAGGAACGCGCGTTACTGGAGCGATTGCTTTCGCAGTGACGCGAGCGCTCCTTGCGAAGGCTGGGCTTGCCCATAACGAAATCAATCAACAACCCTTCGCAAGGTTGGACGCTCGTGAATCCATCCCTGCGAAGGGCAACCTGATGATGGCGATTTGTTCAAGCCCAACCTTCGCAGGGAAATGTGCTGATATGGTATACTCCCCTTCGCGCAAGCGCCAAGCCACGGCCCCATCGTCTAGTGGCCTAGGACGAAGCCCTCTCAAGGCTTAAACTCGGGTTCGAATCCCGATGGGGTCACTCACTTTCACCTAACACCCACTTCAGGTATGGCTGTATCCTTCTGACGTATGCAGATCCTGAAAGACATCTACCTCACCTCCGGCTTGCCCTACGGTTTTCACCCCAATGCGTATGCCGTCAAAGGGCCGCGCGGCGTTGTGTTGATCGACTGCGGTCTTGACGAGCGTGATCTTGCGACAATCGACGCTACCCTGCGCTACTGGGATCTCAGTGCGTTGCCTATCACGCACCTGCTGATCACACATGCTCATTTCGACCATACGGGCAACGCGCAGGCATTACGGGCGCGCGGGATTCTGACCGCTGCCGGGCCGGGCGATGCTGAGGGCATCGAACAAGGTGATGAGCGCGCGATCCCATATGCGTACGGTCGCGCGTTTCCCGCATGCGGCATCGACATACGCGTAACCGATGGCGATATCATCGACGCTGCGGGGCTGAGGTTCGAAATCATCCATGTGCCGGGGCACTCGACTGGGTGTGTGATCTACAAGCTTGTTCACGAAGGGCGCATTCTCCTGTTTACCGGCGATGTCGCGCACGTGGGCGAGACCAGCGACACAGCCCGATTAGGTTGGAACGGGGCTGTCGATTACGATCGCGCCGTTTACCTGCAATCGTTGCAACGCATCAGCAGGCTGGCTGCAGACGTGATCCTGGCCGGGCACTACCAGCCCTGTCTGCAGGATGGCTACAAGGTGTTGCAAAACGCCTATATGCGCGGGTTGATGGAGTTACGATAACAGCATGGAACGAGTAACACTGGGACGCACGGGACTGAGCGCCACGATCATCGGCCTGAGCAGCGTTTGAGACTTTGGTCTGATGAAAACAAGACCTTCTGTCTCGAACGAGGCGACTGATGCCCCTATGAATGACGGGCTCATACGGGTATAGTCATGCCATCAAGTGAGTTCGGTAATCAAACAACAGTTAGAGGCACAAAAAATGGCAAGTGTGAAAAATCCAACAACGTTTAGTGGTCGTGTCATCGATGATCCCAAGATTGCAAAGTTCCTGTTCTCCGATGTGCGCATGAGCTGGGTATGGCTCGTCATTCGCATCTGGTTGGGCTATCAGTGGATTGACGCCTCGTTGCACAAGATCACCAGCCCGGCGTGGGTCGGCGACGGCTCGGCGCTCAAAGGCTTCTGGATGGGTGCAGTCGCCGTTGACCCGGCAACTGGCAAAGGCCCGATCGCCTTCGGCTGGTATCGTGACTTCCTTAACACCCTGCTCAACGCCCAGGCATACACCTGGTTCGGCAAGCTTGTGGCTTATGGTGAGTTGCTGATCGGCATCGGTCTGGTCGTCGGCGCCTTCGTCGGTATTGCCGCCTTCTTCGGCGCGCTGATGAACTTCAACTTCCTGCTCGCCGGCACAGCCAGCACCAATGGCTTGTTCCTGTTCGCAGCCTTGCTCATCGTCATGGCCTGGAAGATAGCGGGCTACATCGGCGCCGACTACTTCCTGCTCCGCTTCGTCGGTGTGCCATGGAAAGCGCGTGAAGACGCGCCGGCGCCCGCAGTTAAGCCTGTAGCCGCCGCTGGAAAGTAACAATCCCCAACGACACCAGTTCAAACTCCCGGAGTCACGAAGACTCCGGGAGTTTTTTTGTCTTACTCTTCAAACAAACTCTCGCCGTGTGATAAGCGCGACGCAATCTGATAGGTCTGTCCTTGCGCGCGCATGGTTGGCGCGTGCGCGCCGAGATAACGGGCCGCGGCGACGAGCACATGCACATGCGCAGCATCCGGCGCGCCTTTGAGCAAGTCATATTGCTGGAACGCGGCCTCGACCGATTGGATGGTGTGGAAGTCGCGATCCTCGCGCAACAACAGCTTGCCCAGCATCGCCAGTAGCGGGATCGCGTCGCCGTCGCTGTACAGATACTTCGCCGTCAGTTCGCCGGCTTCGTTGACCTGCTGCTGGCGGTTGAGCAATGCGGGCAGTTCGGCCAGCACGGTCTCGGGACTCACGCGGCCATTTGGAACAGGCATGCGCGCGGCCGGCACGTTGAGAAAGCGGTCGAGGTAGATGCTCATCGCCGCGTCGAACGCGCCGCGCAACAGGTCCGGCGAGTCCACGCGCCGCAACCCCTGATGCACGGCGTTGGCAAATGTAAACGTGTGCAGCGCCGTATCCCAGTCGCCGAATTCGTTGCTGGTGTGAAAGCGAGCAATGCGCAGCGCTGCGGCATAGGCCACAATGCCCGCCAGGTCGGCCATGCTCGTGCCCTCGGCAAGAACCTCCAGCAGACCGTCGGCTATAGCCTGCGCATCTTCACCAAGCAGCACAGGCGCCAATCGCTCGCGCGCGTTCGTGACGTTCCCTGGCGTCGCCCGGCGTCCCTGCTCCAAAGTCTCGGATAGCTTCGCAAACGCATCTTCCAGGATGGCGATCAGGTCAATCGGGTTACGCCACGCGTTGGATTCCTCCATGCGGTTGGCATTGGTATAGCCATCGGCCAGGCTGGCGAGCACCGCCTCGGTGCGTTCCGAGTCCCACCCCGCGATATCGAGCGCTTGCAACGCCTTGTTAGTGAAATCGAGCGGATGGCCGGTCTGAATATAGCGGTGGTCAGTAGCAGCAGCAAAGAGCATGTCGGCCAGTTCTGGCTGTGTCGCGCCGGCGCACACTGCCGACACGATACAGCGTTCAGCCCCTTCGCTGTCGCGCACTTCCACAAAGCGGCGGAACCAGCGCTTCAGTGTGACCACATCGGTCGCGGCGCCAGGCAGCGGATGCACCTGAAAGCGTGGCGGCATTCCGGCGCAATCACGCGCTACGGCCGACAGGCCGTGATAGAGCGCACGCGAACGATCTTCGGGCGCCAGCTTTGGCAGCAGCTTCATCATGCATGTCAGGATGGTCAGTCCCTGCCCCCAGCCAGACTGGCGCTGATGCGTCCCGAAGTCCAGCCCGATGCGGAAGGGTTCGATGGCGCTATCAACCGCGCCTCCGTCCAGCAGCGCGATCACGCTCTTGGCAATGACCAGTGAGATATTGCGTTCTAACCCATCGCGCAGGCGCGTGCGATGATGCGCGCGCATATCGGCGCGCGGCGTCACGTCCACCCACACCTCGTCGCCGCGCACCTCAGTGGGGAATGCGCGCACGTCGTCGGCCCACAGGTCGAAGGTGCCGCCGCTGGCCAGGTCGAAGCGGGCATGGTGCCAGTGACAGGTGAGAATGCCGTCCTTGACCGAGCCCTTTTGCAGCGGGAAGCCCAGATGCGGACAGCGATTGTCCACCGCGAACACCTTGCCGGCCTGGTAAAACACGGCCACATCGTTGCCACTGGCGTTGACCACCACGCAACAGCGGGTTTGCAACTCGCTCAATGTCCCCACACGCACAAACGTCTTCTCAACAACTGACTCGCTCATAACACAACCTCCAACACAACGAACATGCCGCGATGACGCTCGCACTCACTGGGTGTCCCGCAGCCTTGCTGTGTATGATAGTCGCAAGTGTGCGGCCTCGAAATGACAGCCAGCAGCTTAACGGAACGGCGCCGCATCGCGCAGGAGGGGAAGTTGTGCGTCGCGCGCGGAGAGTGTTGGAGCCGTGATCGGCCACTCGACCGCGATGTCGGGATCGTTCCACAGGATGCCGCGCTCGTGCGCCTGCGAGTATTCGTTAGTCACCTTGTAGGCGAAATCCGCCGTCTCGCTGAGGACGCAGAAACCGTGCGCAAACCCGGGCGGGACGTACAGCAGGCGCGGCTGTTCGGACGATAGCATCACACCGACCCACCGGGCGAACGTCGGCGAAGCGGGGCGGATGTCCACGGCCACATCAAACACTTCGCCCTGTGCAACAGTAACCAACTTGCCCTGCGCCTGCGGCGCCAGTTGATAGTGCAGGCCGCGCAACACGCCGCGCGCGGAGCGCGAGTAGTTGTCCTGCACAAAAGCCTCGGCGATGCCGTTGGCCATGAATTCCGAGCGTTTGTACGTCTCCATAAAGAAGCCGCGCGCATCACCGCTGCGGCGCGGCTCGATCAGAATCACGTCTGCGATGGCGAGAGGGGTAAACTGAAATGGCATAAGGTTGCTAGTTTACCGCGTAATGGCGGGCAGCAACAGCTCGCGCGCAACCACATCCCATGAAATCTGTTGCGCCAGCATGTATCCCGCATCGATCAACGCGGTCTTCTGCGCATCGGTGCGCGGCAGGCGCTGGGCAATCGCATCGGCCACGTCGCGGGCGGCCTTGTGCTCCACCACATCCCGCTCGGCCTGGCCGATCAACAGCGAGGTGGGCAGGTCGGGGCCGTTGCGCAGCGCGCCGCTCCCAGCGCCATGAGGCAGCAACGACGCTGGGAGCGACGTGTAGTCGGCGACAATCACATTCAAGAACGCGCGCTTGCTCTCCTCCAACTCCTCGGGCAGCAACCCATCCTTATCGGTGAGCGCCAGGCGCGGCAACTCACCCAGCTTGCGGCGCACAAACCCAAGACAGCCGCACACATTGCTCATGACGCAGAGTGCGCCCGACGGCAACGGCTCAAGTTGGGCGATGCCGAACGGCTCATAGATGCTCTGTCCAAACTCGACATCTGTCCCGTTGCGCAGGTCGTCGAAGGACATGTCGGCGGGCATCGTGTCGCCGCAACGGTCGCGGCTGAAACCGAACTGGTTGATCAACACAATGCGCGTTGCCTTGGCGCCGGCGTTGAAGGTGGAGATAGCCTGCCACAACGGCGTCTCAAGCGCGATCAGATCGGGCCAGCCTGCGCGGTGATCCCCCGGCCACCCATACTCGCGCGACATGCGCTGCGCCTCGGCGGCTGAACGTCCCTGCGGGATGATGGATGACAGGACAAACAGCACAGCGCTCTCGTTCAACGCCCACAGCATCGAGTCGAGCTCCTCCATCACGCGGATATCGCGCCAGAGACCCTTGCTGATGACCATGCGCGTGACGTGCGAGAACACAAATGTCGGCGAAAATCCGACCAGCGTCTTTGCGTAAGCCTTTAACTTGTCGCTCGCGGCGCGCGTTGTCTCGATGAAGACCTGGCGGCTGGGTGAGCCGTTGTAGGCCAGATCAATTTTCTTCCCGCGAAAGCGATTGTCCACAAAGCGCAGTTCGTCGACCACCAGATCGCCGACGGCCAGCACGTAGTCGCACAACGCGGCTGTGCGGGTCAAGGCATGTTTGAAGAAATCGGACTGGTCGCCAAATACCTCGTCGATACTCAATGCGTTCTTCAGCGCATTGCGCATCACGTTGTAGAAGCGTGTGTCGTGCCCCGGATTGTTTTCAACCAATGCGCGCACCGTTGCCACTTCGTGCGCCACGTAGGCGCTCTTGTAGTCCCCATGGCGCGCGATATCCGCGGCATACCACAGCGGCAGCCCCATGAACTCGTGGCAAATGATCACGGGCGGTTGCAGCGAGACGCGCGCGGGCTCGCTGTCATCTTGCGTCTCAAGCACGGCGTCGAGCGCTTCGTAACCGGGTTGTGCGATCGCCATGTACAGGTTGAACTCGTACTCGTGCTCGTAGCGAGCGCAGTCCAACTTGAAGCGCTCCCACACAAAGTATTTGAATTCGTTGAAGCGATTGTTGTTGATGTCGCCAGGGTCGACGAGGATGATCTCGTGCACAGCGCCGCCAAACGAACGCGTGCCATAGAGCAGATGCACGTTCCAGTTCGCTTCGATGGCCTTGAACTTTTCGGCCAGCGCGGGCGGGCAGTCGA
>CAIXPS010000139.1 GCA_903921365.1 uncultured bacterium
ACGCGCTCGGCTGCGGCGGCCATTTGCTGGAAGACATTGGAGGCCTGCGCAATCTGCGAGATCGGCTGCGTAAACTGGCGCACGTACTGAATAAACGCCTGTATATCACCCAGGGTGATGGCTCCTGTAATCGCCAACCAGCCGCCAAGAACAGCCACAGCCACATAGCCGAGGTTGCCCACAAATCCCATGATTGGCATCATCAAGCCAGACAAAAACTGCGACTTCCATGCCGTCGCATAGAGCGTGTTGTTGTACTGATCAAACTTTTCGACGCTCTTTTCCTCGCCGTTAAAGGCTTTCACCACGAGATGACCGCTGTACATCTCCTCAACATGCCCATTGACGTGACCGAGGTAATCCTGTTGGCGCTTGAAGTATTTCTGTGACTGGCCGATCACCACGCCCATGACGGCGAACGAAACCGGAATCATCACAAACGCCACCAGACTCAGAACCCAACTGATGGAAAGCATCATGATGGTCACGCCGACGACCGTTGTCACGGAGGTAATCACCTGAGAAAGTCCCTGATTCAGCGTTTGGCTGACCGTATCCACGTCATTCGTCACACGCGAAAGCACCTCGCCATGATTTGTGCCGTCAAAGTATTTGAGCGGCATGCGGTTGATCTTTTCGGAGATGGCTTTACGGAAGCGGTACGTCACCTGCATGGTTATGCCTGCCATGATCCAGCCCTGGATGTAACTGAATAGTGAGGCGATCACATACAGCCCGGCCAGAATCAGGATAATGTAACCGATATAGCCGAAATCTATGCCAGCGCCGCTGCCCATCGTCTGGCTGATCACGCCTTCGAACAGTTTTGTGGTGGCCAACCCCATTATTTTGGGGCCGATCACGGTGAAGACGGTTGAGGCGATGGCGCACACCACAGCGATGAGCAGCGATAGCCGATAGGCTTTAAGGTATTCGAACAGCTTGCTGAGTGTGCCCTTGAAGTCACGGGCTTTTTGGACCGACATCATCTCGCCCATATGGCCGCCGCCCATAGGCCCGCGTTGCCGCGCTGGTGTTCGTTGTTGAGTATTCATTTCAGGCCAATTCCTCCAGGCTGAGCTGCGAAAGCGCAATCTCGCGGTATGTCTCGCAGGTATCCATCAGTTCACTATGCGTGCCTGCGCCGACAATCTTGCCCTCGTCGAGGACGATGATCTGCTCGGCGGTTTTTATCGTCGAAATACGCTGAGCGACGATCAGCAGGGTGCTTGAACCCGTGCTTTCCTTGAGCGCCCGGCGCAACGCCACATCGGTCTTGAAGTCCACCGCAGAAAAGCTGTCGTCGAAGATATAGATGGGCGGCCGTTTGACCAACGCGCGGGCAATCGAAAGCCGCTGACGTTGACCGCCTGAGACATTCGTCCCGCCTTGTGAGATTTCGCTGGCCATGCCTTCCGGCTTTTCCAGGATGAAAGTGGAGGCCTGGGCAGTATCCGTAGCCAGCTGTAACGCGTCAGTGCTGGCGGTCTGGTCGGCATAGCGCAGGTTGGTTTCGATGGTGCCGGAGAACAGGTTGGCTTTCTGTGGAACGTAGCCGATCTTGTCGCGCAGGTCATGCTGCAGCACCTCGCGGATATCAGCGCCATCTACGCGGATTGAACCGGCGGTTACATCGTAGAAACGCGGAATCAGATTGACCAATGTGGATTTTCCGGACCCCGTGGAGCCGACAAAGGCGGTTGTCTGGCCGGGGCGGGCGATAAAGCTCATGCCATGCAAAACATCTTCCTCAGCGCCGGGATAGCGGAATGACACATTGCGAAACTCGACTGTGCCATCAAAGGGCGTCTTGAACGGTCGCGGAGTTTTCGGGTCCTGAATCGCCGGCTCCGTTTCCAGCACATCGGCGATGCGTATGGCGGACACCACGGCTCTTGGCAGGAAAATGAACATCATCGAGAGCATGAGGAAGGCAAACACAATCTGCAAGGCATACTGCATAAAGGCGATCATGTCGCCAACCTGGATCGTGGATTGCGCCACCTGGTGGGCGCCTATCCAGACAATCAGGATGGTCAAGCCGTTCATAATCAGCATCATGGCGGGCATCATGAATGCCATGACGCGATTCACATACAAATTGGTGTCGGTCACATCTCGATTGGCCTTGTCGAAGCGTTTTTCTTCAAACGCCTGTGTGTTGAAAGCTCGAATCACCATCATGCCGGACAGATTTTCACTGGTCACGAGATTTAGCCGGTCGAGAAGTTTCTGGATGATGGCGAATTTGGGCAAGGTGATCGAAAAGATGATGGCGATAAAGCCCACCAGCACAATTACCGCCAGAGCGATCATCCATGACATGGACAGGCTGGTGCGCAGCGCCATGATTATGCCGCCGATGCCCATGATGGGCGCATAGCAGGCCATGCGAATCAGCAGAACGACCGACGTTTGGACTTGCACAATGTCGTTAGTCGACCTGGTAATCAGCGACGAGGTCGTGAATTGATCAATCTCGGCGTTGGAGAAACTCTCAACCTTTCTGAATACATACCGGCGCAGGTCACGCGCCAGTCCAGCCGCCACGCGCGCCGACAGGTAGCCCACTGCCACGGTGCAAACACCCGACAGCAAGGATATTAGCAACATCAGCAGGCCAATATTGATAATCATGCTGAGCTGCAGGTCGGCTATGTTCATACCGAGCGCGGCATATTCGTTTTTGACAGCGCCGACGGCGGCCTGGGTGATCATATTAACGCCCAGCGCGCTGAATTTCTTCGTCATCGCGTCCAACATTGTGGCGCGGGACTGGGCAGGCAACTGTGACAGCAGCAAGTAAGGGTCGGCGCCTGTGGGGAGTTTGGAGAAATCGAAGCCCCCGGATGCCTGGCCCATACTGGCGGCTTTTGCGGGATCAGCGATGATCTGATCAATGCTGGAAACAGCCAGCCAGGCTTTAGCCATGAGGGGGTTCAGCTTTTCGATTTCTGCCTGATCGATGTTGTTTAAGACATAGATGGGGCCGCTGGCTAGAGCAGGATAATCCTTGACATACTTGCTATAGTCGGGGGAGAGAGTATCGACAAGCGTGTAGTGTTTGAGCACCGCCGCCTGGTCGTCGGCGCCCATAAAGAGCGTCAGATGGGCCATCTGGCTTTGGCGGATCGCTTTCGCCGCTGCATTTTCCACGCCGCCCTGTTGAATTCCAACATTGACGATTTTAGACAGGTAATTGGGCAGGGATAAATCACTCACCGCTTGCACAAACAGCAAGACTATGGCGATCACGATCTGGGGTATAA